>JANYDI010000089.1 GCA_025363695.1 Opitutia bacterium | reverse complement strand
TATTAAAATGCATCGCATTTTATAAAATCGCACCCTGTAGGGGATCCTAAGGGGAGCGAGCTCCCCTTAGCCCTTCCAACCATTCTTACTTTATGCATACGATCCTTATTGTTGACGACGAAAAGCACACGCGCGAGGGCTTGCGGCGTGCCTTGGAGGGGAACTTTGAGATCTACCTGGCAGCCAGCGCGCAGGAGGCCTTTGCGTTGTTTGAGGTGGAGCGCTTTGACGTGCTGCTGACGGATCTGCGCATGGGCTCCGGGGGGTCCGGAATGGCGGTGATCCAAAAAGCTTTAACCTTAAAGCCAGCGCCGATTTGTATCATGATGACGGCGTACAGCACAGTACCCATTGCCGTGGAGGCTATGAAGCACGGGGCTTATGATTTTTTATCCAAGCCCGTGCAGCTCGAAAGGCTCGAGTTGCTGATCAAACAAGCCCTCAAGGACCCTAAAAAACAGGTTGAGCCGCCTGTGCCCATTACGGCGTCTGAGCCCTCCCACAGCGGCATTGTAGGGAGTTCTCAAGCGCTCGATGCCGTTTTGCAGACACTCAAGCGTATCGCTCCAAGCCGTACAACGGTGCTGCTTACGGGTGAGACGGGCACGGGCAAGGAGCTCTTTGCCAAGGCCCTGCATGACCACAGTCCGAGGGCTAAAAAACCCTTTGTAGCCGTGCACTGCGCGGCGTTGCCGGAGCATTTGCTGATGAGTGAGCTTTTTGGACACGAGCGCGGCGCCTTCAGTGGCGCTACCACGCAGCGGATAGGGCGCTTTGAGGCAGCCCACCAGGGAACCCTGTTTTTGGATGAAATTGGAGAGCTTGATTTATCGACGCAAGTGGCCCTCTTGCGTTTTTTGGAAACCCGATCCTTTGAGCGTCTAGGCAGCAATACGCCTATCCACGTCGACGTTCGCCTCGTCTGCGCCACGCACCAAGACCTCCAAGCTCGCATCGCTGAACGCACCTTCAGGGAAGATCTTTTTTACCGCCTCAGCGTCGTATCCCTTCAACTACCGTCCTTGCGTGAACGCCAGGGAGACATCGAAATCCTTTTGGCCCATTTTTTGAAAAAGTTTGCCCAGGAAAACCAAAAACCGCCCCTGACGCTCAGTCCTGAAGCCCTCGAAGCCCTCAACGCCTACAGCTGGCCAGGCAATATCCGTGAGCTCCGCAATTTTTGTGAAAGTTACGTCGTCACCCACCCGCGTCCCACGCTCCTAGTCAGCGACCTGGATAGCCGCTTTTTCCACAGCTCCCCCCAAGGTCATAAGCAGCAGCTCCTCAAGCAAGCCCTCGACTTGGCCAAGGGCAACCGCACCCGAGCCGCCGAGCTCATGGGCGTGAGCCGCCGTACGCTTTATCGGTTACTGGAGAAGGAGTAAGGGGGCGCTTGCGCCCCCTTGACCCCCTGCCGATGGGCAATTTTACAAAATGCGCAAGCGCATTTTGGTAAAATTGCCCATCGGGGAGGTAGATACTAAGCCCTCTGCGGATCGCTTCGCGATCATACCCAAGTGTACTTAGAGCAACAACTTAGGTCAATACTAGAGGGTTTGGATTCCCGATCTGGGAGGACAACATCAGGGTGTTTCCCTTCTTTTAACCTTGATTAAAAGATGTCTTGGCTGGTATAAACCCCAGATGTCACGTTGCGGGTTATTTTTTGTAATTATTTTAATATTCATGATCGCTCTACTCAATAGGCGTGACGAAGCGAGCACAATAGTTTTTTGGAATACGCAGCGCAAGGGGGCAAATGTTTTTAATCACTATGTATCCTTGAAAAATATAAAGGCTGCAAAGGCATGCGGTGTAGAGTTTTTGCGATTATCCCCTGATAAATTCCCTACTAAAGCCAGGGATTTTTTGATAGGTAATGCGGATAATTACCAGGGATTGGTGGCGGAGGACCTAAATCAGCTTAAGCAAGTCCTGCACCTGTGCGCACAGGAAAACATGCCCGTAGTCCTCACCTTACTGAGTCTCCCGGGTTCACGCTGGAGGCAAAACAATGAGGATAACGATGATTTACGCATTTGGAATGACCCGCATTTTCAGCGACAAGCAGCTCAATTTTGGCAAGATTTGGCTCTGGAACTCAGAGGCCATCCTGCCATTGTGGCTTATAATATTCTCAATGAACCCCATCCTGAAAAAATTTATCACTCGCAGGATTTAGCGTTTAGCGCAGAGCATCAACAACAGATTCAGAATACATTGTTTTGCCTTTATGAGTCTATAGTTAAATCAATACGCAAGGTTGATCAAGCTACGCCCATTATCTTGGATAGCTCTTTGTATGCGGATGCAAAAGCTTTTGAGCATTTTAAGGTCCTCAACGATGAAAAAATAATTTATTCCTTTCATATGTACGAGCCCTATGCATACACAAATTATAAAACAAACAAGGGGAGATTTCGTTATCCCGGAATAATTTTTGATAACCACTGGGATAAAAAGGCCCTAGAAGCCTATATGCGCCCTGTGCTGGATTTTCAAAAAACACAGAGTGTTCCAAAAACCCGAATTTTAGTAGGTGAATTTGGCGGACATCGGACATCGCTGGGCCTAGCCGATTATTTTAAGGATCTTGTCGCTATTTTTAAAAAACAAGGGTGGCATTTTGCTTTTTATGCCTTCCAAGAAGATACCTGGGATGGCATGGATTACGAGCTCGCAGATCCCCAGGTAAGGAAATCTCTTGGGCTTAGGTAAGGGCTAAGGGGCACTCGTGCCCCTTAGGATCCCCTTTCCGATAGCGATTTTCTAAAATGCTAACGCATTTTAAGAAAATCGCCATCGGGAAGCCTATACTAAGCCCCTCCGCAGATTCCTTCGGAATCGATTTTTATTTATTAAGCCACACATAAGGAGGCCTGAAAGGCCGTCAGATACGTAGCCCAGGGCGTAAGCCCTGGGTTTGATATGAAAAACAAACCGGAGCCCTGTAAGGGCGGCACTCAGAATTTGAATACGAGTGTCGCCCCTGTAGGGCTCAAAAAAACTACACCCTTAAACCCAGGGCTTACGCCCTGGGCTACGATATGCCGGCCCTTCAGGCCTCCCGTAGTGCGTTTTAACTAAAAAGATTCGATCGCTTCGCGATCCGTGGAGGCCTTAGCATAGGCTTCCCGATAGCGATTTTTAT
>JANYDI010000011.1 GCA_025363695.1 Opitutia bacterium | reverse complement strand
ATCGTAGCCCAGGGCGTAAGCCCTGGGTTTAGGTGAAAAACAAACCAGAGCCCTGTAAGGGCGGCACCAAAAATATGAAAATTTACTGTAAAATCTAAAAGATTTATTGTGAGACTTATGAAAATATTACAATACATCTACTTGAGGCATTGCGAGTGTCGCCCCTGTAGGGCTCTAAATCTTTTTTCACCCTAACCCAGGGCTTACGCCCTGGGCTGTCCATCTGACGCCCCTACAGGGCTCTCATAATGTGTTTTGAATCAACAACTTAAGTCACTTTCAACGCTAGAGGGACGTTGTCCCCTTGGATCCCCTTTCCGATGGGCGATTTTCTAAAATGCTAAAGCATTTTAGGAAAATCGCCCATCGGGAGTGGGTATACAAGGCGCCCTCCAGATCGCGAAGCGATCCGGGTGTATCGTATGAACTGCCCCGAGCCGGTTTTAGGGGTTTATTTGCGTTTCAGGCAAGGCATTTAAGGGCGTAGCGCACTACGGTGCGTGAGCCCTTAAATAACGCAGCATCAAACGTAAATAAACCCCTAAAACTACGGTTGTCGTGAGAGAGTATCCGCCACCTGCGAGAGGATGTCGAGGCGCCCGGCATAGGCCTTATGCAGTTGGGCTTCGGTGAGGACGACTTCGGGAGGTCCTTGGGCGATCAGACGCATATTGATGAGTAGAATGCTATCGAAGTAAGTCCTTGCGGTCAAGAGGTCATGGTGGACCATGAGGATCGTTTTGCCTTGAGATTTCAGGGCTTTGAGCAGGTTAAGAATCAGCGTTTCGGTGGTGGCGTCTACGCCGGCAAAGGGTTCATCCAGGAGCAAGAGGTCGCTTTCCTGAGCCAGTGCGCGGGCAATAAAGACGCGTTGCTGTTGGCCTCCGGACAGTTCGCCGATTTGACGGGATTCTAATCCCGTGAGGCCGACGCGTTCAAGTGCCTGGGCCACCAGGTGATAATCCTGCATTCCTGGACGCCGCAATAGGCCTAGTGGAGCGGTACGCCCCATCATGACGACATCGCGGACGCACACGGGGAAGTCCCAGTCTACGGACTCCCGTTGCGGCACATAGGCTACGTGCTTGAGGGACTTGGAGCCGCTTTTGCCAAAAAGCTTTACCCAGCCCGAGCAGCCAGGAATCAGCCCCATGAGGCTCTTGAGCAGGGTGGATTTCCCGGCACCATTGGGGCCTAAAATCCCAACCAACTGCCCTTTGGGGATGGCAAAGTCAAGGCCATAAAGGACAGGTTTTTTGCGATAACTTGCCTTGAGGTTGTGGACTTCTACGGCAGGAACGTCCATGCTAGGCGGAGGCTTTGTCAGCCTTACGCGCCCCCAGGACAAAGGGCAACAGGAAGACCAGGCCTACCAGAACAAAATAAATCACAAACAAGGCCTGCCAAAGCGGCTCGGGATAGAGCTCTAAGCTATACGCACAAGGGTCTAGGAGCCAGGAGTCAGCCTTGAAAAACGGGGCATGCAGGCAGTAAAAAAGCCAATCCCAATGATACCAACCCACAGCGGCTATCGTGGCCGCTAAAAAGAGCAGCAGGAAAAACCCACGATTATGCAATTGCCCCCAGGAAGCTCGGCGATCTAATAAAAGGACGATGAGCGCAAAGGCCAAAAACCCCAGTGAAAACACAGGTAGGTGGCTGATCACCTGGCGGACGTCCTCAAAGTGCTGGATTTCCTTCGTTTCCAAGTGTCCGGATTGCAGTTGTTGGTTGACCTCCCTGAAGGGCGTCTTTTCCCAAAGCGCCTGGCCGATGCGCAGAGCATCCTCGACGTGCGCTGAGGGTGCTCGCCATGTGTAAATGAGCTTAAAGACGGCAGGATGCGCCATCAAGGCTACCAAGCCGCACAAAACTCCGACAAGATAGGGAATACTCAGTAACCACAACTTCTTTGATACGGACATAAAAATAGAGTTAGTCCCGGAGAATAATTGAAAAAAATCTTCTGTCAAATAAAAAATGGGACTTGAACTCCTGTTTAATAAAATGATATCATAAATATATGAAAATGCTTACTAGATTTATCGCATTACTCCTCGTAACCACAGGGTTGGCCATAGAGACCGTGTCTTCGGATAGTGATACTGCACCCACAGAAGCGCTTATCCCCCAAGAGCCACAAGCAGCCAAGGAACCTCTTGCAGCGGTTGAGGAAAAAGTTGAGGAAAAAGACGACAAAGCGCTCACAGAAAAAAAGGAAGAAAAAGATAAAAAGCCCGAAGAAAAACAAGCCCTAAGCGGCGAGCAACTGCTCGAAATCATGAAGCGCTTTGCGCCCATGGTCTACCTGTACGACTCAGACCCCTTTAGGCCTGCGGATTTTAATTGGTACATAGGTCAGTGCAAGCTCGTTGATGGCGATACCGTCCATCAACCCGGTACCTTTGATGGCCAAACCCTTGCAGGCGTGACTAATAGTGAGGCCTACCTGACTCCCGTAGACAAAAAAGCCACCTATCCCGGACAGCCTATTGTCAACGAGCATTCGGATGCGCCCTGCTATGTCAATGTGGTGCCCAACTGGGTCCAAACCCCTGAAGGCGGGCGTACACTCGCCTCCATCATCCTTCAGTACTACTTTTTTTACGCCTTTAATGGACCAACCATCCCCAAAACTACCATTGGTACCCACGAGGCTGATTGGGAGCATATCAATGTACATCTAAAAGCGACCCATGAGCCATCGCCCTCGGAGGACGCAGCCGCTCCCGTTTTTACTGTAGAAAAAATATTTTATGCCGCACATAAGGAAAGACGCAACGGGCACTACGTTAAAGGCGATCAAGTCAAATTCTGTGAAGGCACGCACCCCCTTGTTTATTCCTCCAAATACGGCCATGCTAGCCACCCGCAGTTGTTTCATTTTGTAAATGCACAATTGGACCTTGTAGACGATACCGGTCCACGCTGGAACTGCTGGGAACACGCTGTCTACCTAGGCACCCGAGAAGCCCCCTCCGGACAAACCCCTTGGCTGCCCTTCCAAGGCAAGTGCGGCGCTGGCGGAGCCCCACGCATGCCAACAAGCCAGAAAACCTGGCGCGTTGCTGAGCAAGCACCCAAATGCATTGCCACGATCCAAATGCGCCTAAGCCCCTTAAAGGGCGAAAGCTCTCGTGCAAGCCAAGATTTTTCCCTTGTAGACAAAATCCCCACGCGCGTACAACGTCTTTATTGGGAAATTGACCATCCACAGGCTGCAGACATTACCTTCAGCGTACACCACCACCGCCCTAGCATACTGCTCAAGGATGAGAAAAATATTTACGAAGACCTTGTAGGCAGCGGTACTGAAACCAAGGTCGCCAGCGAAGACTCCCATCTCTACATTGCTCGCGTACGAGTCGATAACCCGGCCATCAACAAAGCAGACAGCGTAACGCTCAAGATTTATGTTGTTGAAGAAAAGTAAGGTTATATAAGGGAAAGTTTAAGGCCAAGGGGCGCTTGCGCCCCTTAGGATCCCCTTTCCGATAGCGATTTATTAAAATGCTAATGCATTTTAAGTAAATCGCTATCGGGAAGCCTATACTAAGGCCCTCCTCGATCGCTTCGCGATCGAAGAGTATTTTTTGAATTACTTCGAGCTGGTTTGAGGGGTGCATTGGGGGTTCAGGCAAGGAAGGGAAGTGCGTAGCGCACTACGGTGCGTGAGTCACTTCCATTCCGAAGCATCAACCCCCAATGCGCCCCTCAAACCTCAAACCCAGCGCCCTAGCCCCCTTATTGGCAACACTGCTATAGGCGGCAAAGGCCATTGACTGCGTAATTTTAGGTGATACACTGGCGGCTTTAGGGCTAGAAGCTCCTGGGCCTGGCAGTATACAGGAGGCGTGGCGAGGCCGTCCACCAGGCTGACGTACTGCCACTGGCCCTGCTTATATTCCGAGAGCACGTGGACATTTTTGTGACCTGCTTGCTGAAGTTGCTCCAAAAGCCAGTCAAACGTATTGTAAGGAAAAACAGCCCAGGGGCGCGGCAAAAGCGCAGACCAGGCCTCGAGGGCCATGCGGGCAATCCGCAAACCCAAGGTCGAGCCCGGGCCCTCGCAGTAAAAACAAGCCTGAATGTCCGAAAGCTCCAGATGGGCCTCGTGCAGACAGGCCTCAACGCCCTCAAAAAAGGCCTCCAAGGCAGTAGCCTCCGAATGAAAGGTCGCCAGCCAACGTTTTTTGGAAAAGACACCTACAAAGGTATCGGGTGCCGTGGTGTCAAAAACCAAAGCAGGGCTTATAGGGCTTATAGGGCTTAAGCCCCAAGGAAACGACATGTTTAAAAATGGCGGGACAGACGGGACTCGAACCCGCGGCCTCCGGCGTGACAGGCCGGCGTTCTAACCAACTGAACTACTGCCCCAAAAATCATAGGCGAAACGAAACCTAGGCAAACCACAAGAAAAGTCAAGGCCTTTTATGAAAAATTTTACCAAGAAGACGCTCCTGATTCCCAAAACCTTCGAAACTTATAAAAAGATCTATTTTTTGCTTGCGCCGGAAGCTTAAGTTTTAGAGTCTAGGGTGCAACCGTATAAAGGCATGGCAAACCGCATCCTCCGAGCAATCACACGGCCTTTTTCTCATTTTTTATCTCAAGACATCGGGATAGACCTGGGCACGGCCAACACGCTTGTTTTCCTGAAAAACGAGGGCATCGCCGTGCGCGAAGCCAGTGTTGTTGCCGTACATGCTACGACCCGAACGGTTTACGCCGTGGGTGACGAAGCCAAGCGCATGGCCGGCCGAGCCCCGAACCATATTCAGGTTATCCGGCCCATGAAGGACGGCGTTATTGCCGACTTCGAGGTCACGGAGGCCATGCTGCGTTATTTCATTCAAAAAGTCCACAAAACCAACAAGTTCATTCCTCCACGCGTGGTCATTGCCGTTCCTTCGGGCATCACCGAAGTAGAACGCCGTGCCGTGACGGAGTCCGCCATCCATGCCGGGGCGCGCCAGGTGTACCTCCTCGAGGAACCCATCGCCGCAGCCATAGGCGTCGGGCTGCCCATTGAAGAACCGACCGCCAACATGATTGTAGACATCGGCGGAGGCACCACCGACGTGGCCATCATTTCCCTGGCTGGGATCGTCTATTCCAAGAGTATCCGTGTCGGCGGTGACGAGCTCGATATGGCCATCACGAACTACGTTAAACGCGCCTATAACATGGTGATCGGGGAACGCACCGCTGAAGAAATCAAAATCCGCGTGGGTTCAGCCTACCCGCTTGAAGAAGAACTGTCGATGGAAGTCAAAGGCCGTGATGCTATGGCAGGCCTGCCCAAAACAATTTCCGTCACTTCTGAGGAAATCCGCGAGGCGATGTCCGATACCGTCAACGCCATTGTCGAAGTTTTACGCTCTGCCCTCGAACGCTGCCCTCCCGAATTGTCCTCCGACCTCGTAGACCGCGGCTTCGTCCTGGCCGGCGGAGGCGCCCTCATCCGAGGCCTCGCCAAGACCCTCAGTAATGCCACAGGACTGCCCGTCATTGTCGCCCCCGATGCCCTCTCCGCCGTGGCCATGGGCACAGGCCTGGTGCTGCAAGACTTGCCGTGGTTGTTGGATGAGTTGGCGAAGTCAGGGAGAGGCTAAGGGGCACTCGTGCCCCTTAGGATCCCCTACGGGTAGCGATTTTTAAAAATGCAAAGCATTTTATAAAAATCGCTACCCGGGAGGGTGATACTAAGGCCCCTCCGGATCGCTTCGCGATCGATTTTTTCAATAGAGCTCTTGCATAACCTCATTAGGCGTGCGACCAATATACTTGTCCATTTAAACCACACATAAGGAGGCCTGAAGGGCCGGCAGATCGTAGCCCAGGGCGTAAGCCCTGGGTTTACGGGTGAAATTTTTTTGAGCCCTACAGGGGCGACACTCGTATTCACGTTCTGAGTGCCGCCCTTACAGGGCTCCG
>JANYDI010000152.1 GCA_025363695.1 Opitutia bacterium | reverse complement strand
CTCTTTTTCCTGAAGAAACAACGCCCTTATCCTCGTGGGAGAGCCTCCCGCCTGCGAGCGTGGAGCTGCCCTTGCCCTTCCAGCAACCACTCGGCTGCCCCTACCTGCCCCGCCTGCAGCAGCGTCGTCAACTCCCAGGCTTGCGCGGTCATGGGCCCTTGCTGGCAGGCGTCCAGGGCCCTTGCTAAAGCCTCGGGCGTTGCCTGGCTTTGGAGGAACTCGGGGTACATGGGGCGCTTGAGCAGGAGATTGGGCAGGCCCAGATAGGGGACTTGGACCCAGCGCTTAGCGATGGCGTAGGTGATGGGGTGGGTCTTGTAGGCAAGGACGCCAGGGACGCCTGCTAGGGCGCAGTGCAGGGATATCGTGCCGGCGGTGGTGAGGACGCAGCTGGCGGCCACGCTGCCTGTGTGGACGAGGTTTAGGTTTTTTGGCGGATGGAAGCGATCTACAAGGGCCAGGAGCTTGGGGTCTTCGGGGAGGCGCAGGAGGACTTCTGGGCTGTGCTTGAGCTGCCTAAGGGTTTCAAAAAACACAGGCAGGTGGCGCTTGAGGAGTTCCTTGCGGCTTCCAGGGCACAGCAGCAAAGGGCCGCAGGGGTCGTAGCTAACGAGCTTTTGTTCTGCTTGGACGAGGGGGTGTCCAACAAAGGTGACGGGCAGCGAGGTATCGGCAAATAAGGGGGGCTCGAAAGGGAAAATCGTCGCCAAGCTGTCGAGGGTTTCAGCCATGGCAAAGCGGCGCTGAGCCTTCCAGGCCCAGATTTGCGGAGCGATATAATAGTAGACTGCTATAGAGCCGCCTCCTTTTTTACTCAGGCCAGCGTGTTTTAAAGCTTGTGCTAGCCGCAAATTAAAGCCAGGATAGTCGACAAGACAGATGGCCTTTGGATGGTAGCTATGGATCCACTGAAGGACTTTTTTAAAAAAGGCACGAAAAAACCCATAATTTTTGAGGACTTCAAACAGGCCCACAACGGCATGCTGCGTGAGGGGATAAACAAAGTCTACCGGGCATTTTTTGAGGGCAGGGCCGCCTATAGCCGCAATGGCATGCTGGGGCGATAGCTTTAGGAGTCCGGTAACCAAGGCGGCAGCGTGCTGATCGCCTGAGTGTTCACCAGCGATCACGAGCAGATCGGGTCGTTTATGAGGGCTGGCTAAATGCACGGCTGAAACAAGCAGAATAAGCGCCCGGTGTAAATTCTATTATTTTAAGGTTGCTTTCTCTCTTAGACTTCGGTACCAAAAGCGCATATTCCTATGATTCTTGACAAGACATTTGATTCCGTAGAGGCCGCCTTGGCAGATTTACGCCTGGGGAAACCCCTGATTGTCACGGATGATGAATCTCGTGAAAATGAGGGCGATCTTATTTTCCCAGCGCAACTGGCTACGCCCAAGCTCCTCAACTTTCTTATGCGCCAGGCTTGCGGCATCATCTGTGCGCCGGCATCGGCAGATTGGTTGGATCGCCTGGAATTGCCTTCGATGGTGGAACGCAATCAGGAATGTCAGCGTACCGATTTTTGCTTGAGTGTCGATGCAGCCAGGGGAATTACTACGGGGGTCTCTGCGGCCGATCGTGCTTATACGCTGCAGCTTTTGGCCAGTGAACAGACGCTGGCTAAGGACTTGGTGCGTCCTGGGCATATTTTCCCTATTCGGGCTAAGACCGGAGGCGTGTTTGAGCGCCCTGGGCATACCGAAGCAGCGGTAGACTTGGCTCAATTGGCAGGCTTTCAGCCTGTGGGGGTTTTATGTGAAATCATCACAGACGATGGGACCATGGCCCGTATCGATGATCTTAGGCAATTTAAGCAGCGTTTTGATCTCAAAATGATTTCGATTGCTAGTTTAGTCACTTACCGCGAGCATCAACGGCTCGCTCTTGTTTAGGAGTATTTATGAGCAACGATTTTTTTACCTTGGTTAAAAGGGACCCTAGTGATCAGAAAATTTTTCGATTTGCTGTTGTGGCAGGGGTTTACAACAAAAGTTTTGTCGATGCGCTCTTGCAGGATGTGTGCACAATCCTCGAAGGAGCGGGTCAGGCAAGTCCAAAAGTGATTCGCGTTCCCGGCGTTACTGAAGTGCCCTTGGTTGCTTTGAAACTAGCGCTGAGTGGGAAATATGACGTTATCATTAACCTGGGCGTCATTTGCAAGGGAGACACCCATCATCACGAAGTCTTGGCTGTGACAACGGCTCATGCACTCCAGGCCCACGCTGCCACCAGTGGAGTACCGATGGTGAATGGCCTTGTTTGCGTCGATACGCTTACGCAGGCGCAAGATCGCTGCATAGGGCCGCTTAAACGTGGCCAAGAGTATGCCTTGACGGCCATTTCTATGGCTCAGGTACTCAGCGAGTTGTAGTTTTTGAAATCATGAGCGACGAAGCGGATAATCCTTCTGAGGAGCTCGTGCCGCATGCTCCTTTGACGCTGCGGCGCCGCAATCGACTGGTTGTGGTTCAGTTTGTTTATGCCTGGGAAGCGAATCCTGGCCAGTCCGTAGAGCATGCCATTGAGCAATTTTTTAAAGAGCTTGAACTTAAGCCAGAAAAGTATGTTTTTGCCGATGCCCTGATTCGCGGCGTGCTTGAGTTCCTTCCTGAAGTAGATAAAGTCATTAAATCATCGGTGCCCAATTGGGACTTTGACCGCATTGCCAAGGTCGACTTGGCCATTTTACGCCTCGCTGTCTATGAGCTGCTCCATTGCAACGACATCCCACCCATCGTAAGCATAAACGAAGCCATAGAATTGTCCAAGCTGCTCTCCGGGGCAGAGTCTAAGCGCTTCATCAATGGCGTATTGGATCAACTCAAGCTGTCGTTGCTAAGGCCATTGCGCCAAGCCTCTGGGGATGTGGGGGGTTAGAAACCTTTTTTGGCAAAAAATACACCCTGATCGCTTTGCGATCTGGAGGGTGCCTTGTATCGCCTACCCGATAGCGATTTTTATAAAATGCGCCAGCATTTTTAAAAATCGCTATCGGAGGGGATCCAAGGGGCGCAAGCGCCCCTTGGCCCTTAGTCCTTAGTCCTTTCACTTTCTCAACTTCACCATGAACAACAACACCGTCTCCTTCCAACACATCGGTTTTCGTTATCGCCCTGCGTACCCATGGGTACTCGAGGACTTTAGCCATACCTTTGAGCCTGGGGTGCACTTGGTAAAAGGCTTTTCGGGCTGCGGAAAGTCTACCTTGCTGCGCTTGGGGGCGGGGTACTTGCTGCCCAGCGCCGGGTGCGTGCGAGTACCGCCCTTTGGAGAGGCCCCGGATGCAGCGTTTCAGCGGGCTTTTTTGGGCTTTGTTTTTCAGCAGATGAACTTATTGCCCTTGGCAAGCTTAGAGCGTAACTTGGAGCTGGCCTCGAGCCTGGCGGGCGTGAGCGGGCAAGAGCTGGCCCTCAGGGCTCGCAAATGGCTGACGCTTTTGGGGCTTGAAAAGCTGTCGCAGCGCCTCCCAGGGTCCTTGTCGGGAGGGCAGCAGCAACGGGCTTCGATTGCTCGGGCGTTGGTGAAGGAGCCACAGGTCCTTATTTTGGATGAGCCGACTTCAGGGCTGGACGACCTCAATACGGAGGTGATTTCAAAGGCCATACGCGATTATATCGGCACCTCACGCGTGTGCATTATCTCTACCCACGACCATCGATTGGAAAAAATAGCTGATGAGATCATCGACTTTAATCGCTTTCTACCTATGGAAAGACACCTGGAAACGCTGGTTTGAGCAACCGGGCAGCGTTTTAGCGCGAGCAAGCGTCACCGTCCTTACCGTGGGCCTGGCGACCTTACTGCTTGTGGCCTTTTCGTTGCTAGAACGCAGCCTCAAGCAGCAACTGGAGTCCTTTGGCCTCAGCAGCGTCATGATTAACGAAAGCTTTTCGCCAGGCCATTCGAGTGCTATGACTCGGGAAAATCGTTTCAGTCACATGCAAGACTGGGGGCAATGGATCCTGCTCAGGCAGCTTTATATCAGCGCTCGCCTCAGCGACGGCGTGTACATTTCCATTTACAGCTATGGTAAGGACGCCCTATTGCCCCTGGCACCCTTACTCAACAGCGAAAACCCCTGTATTCTGGTGGCCCCACGCATGCCTGAGCGCCTCACGGTGGATGTTGAAATCGAGGGCCATACCTTTCAAGCCGTTACACGCCGGCCGCTGGCTTTTTTGACGCCGGTATTTACCAACCAAGTACTGCTCGTCCCCGAAAACCGCTTTCCTCTGCACGAAGCTATGGGCTGCGTCTATGCCACTTTGCTGCTGGCCAATCCTGAGGGCCCCCAGTTGCCGTCTATTGAGGACCGCGTTGAGGCCATCGAAGAAGTCGCTCGACTCGACAATACGCAGCTCAACATCCGCAGCTCCTTAGACCTCCATAAAAAACTTAAAGCCCTACAAGACAACCAGTTGCGTTGGCGCCTCATCATGGCTGCCGTGGTCGGCACCGTGCTCTCCTTGATTTTTGGGACGATTTCCTTGCTCGAATTTCGCCAAAACCTTTTTATCGGGGCCCTCCTGCGCAGCTTTGGCACGCCTGGGCGCACGCTGTTTTTACGAACCTTACTGGAAAACATCTTTATTGCCAATCTTTTTGCCGTACTCAGCGTTGTCCTCGTTGCCCTCATGCACGGCACGCTGTTCAAGGTTTTCCAGCTGCCCCGAGAAGTCGTCCGCTTCAGCCTCTCCGCCTATTTGTCTAAGGAAATTGCCCTCATTTTTCTCTACGTCAACATCGGCGCCTGCCTGAGCACCCTCCCCGTCCACTTCGCGCTCAAAAAACCCGTAGGCGAGATTTTGTCGTAGAGCAGGCAGTATCTGGGGGCGCTTGCGCCCCCAGCCCCCCTACCGATAGCGATTTATTAAAATGCTAACGCATTTTAGATAAATCGCTATCGGGGATGGTATCCTAGGTTTCTGCCTAGATGCGATCCCGAAGGGATCTGTGGGGGGCCTTGTATCTCCTTTGTCGGTAGCGATTTATCTAAAATACGCAGTATTTTAATAAATCGCTACCGATAGGGGATCCAAGGGGACGAGTCCCTTTGGCGTTGAAAGTGACTTAAGTTGTTGATTAATAACAGTCCACACATAAGGAGGCCTGAAAGGCCGGCAGATCGTAGCCCAGGGCGTAAGCCCTGGGTTTAGGTGAAAAACAAACCAGAGCCCTGTAAGGGCGGCACCAAAAATATGAAAATTTACTGTAAAATCTAAAAGATTTATTGTGAGACTTATGAAAATATTACAATACATCTAC
>JANYDI010000134.1 GCA_025363695.1 Opitutia bacterium | reverse complement strand
CCGGAGCCCTGTAAGGGCGGCACTCAGAACGTGAATACGAGTGTCGCCCCTGTAGGGCTCAAAAAAATTTCACCCGTAAACCCAGGGCTTACGCCCTGGGCTACGATCTGGCGGCCCTTCAGGCCTCCTTATGTGTGGTTTGTTTTTATATAAAAAATACAATACGATCATTTTGATGTGATTTTTCAAGGCAAAAATAGCATCAGAATTAACACCCTAGCCCTGGGCTGACATCCTTCGGCCCTTCAGCCCCCTACGCTAAAGCTACGGCGCGCCAAGGGCCTCTCATTTTGTGGTTTAAATAAAAAAAACCCGATCCCGAAGGGATCCGTGAAGGCCTTAGTATAGGCTTCCCGATAGCGATTTACTTAAAATGCGCTAGCATTTTAATAAATCGCTATCGGAAAGGGGATCCAAGGGGCGCTTGCGCCCCTTGGCCCTACCCTAAACGCCTAGCAGGCCCTCCGCTAGGGTGACTTTCTGGGATTGAAGCGCCTGGACATGGTCTTCGATGGTATTGGGGGTGAGGAGTTTATAGATCATGACGGGGTTGTTTTGGCCGATGCGGTGGATGCGGTCTATGGCCTGGGCTTCGAGGGCGGGGTTCCACCAGGGATCCAGCAAGAAGAGGTAGTCTGCGGCATGGAGGGTGATCCCCGTGCCTCCGGCTCTGAGGCTTACCAGGATGCTTGCTGAGCCGAGTTGATTTTGGAAGCTGGAGACGAGTTGGCCCCGATTCCGGGTTTTCCCAGTGAGCTGGAAGATCGGGATTTTGGGGAAATGCTTTTTGAGCTCGTCACGAAGGATGTCTAAGAAACGCGTGTACTGGCTAAAAAGAACCACTTTGTGGCCGTTGTCAAAAATGCTTCCTAAACGCTCCGTCAGGGCGTGTATTTTGGCACTATGGCCTTGGGGAAGCTCCGTATCTACGAGGGAAGGATCGCAGCAAATTTGGCGCAGACGGCACAAATGCGCTAAAAAGTTCCAACGCCTACGCCCTTCCATGGATTGCCAGGTCGACCCAAATTCAGCCAGGGTGATTTTCGCTAAATGGTGGTAATGATGCGTTTGGATGGGCGTAAGCGGGCAAGCCAGGGTGATATATTGTTTTGGCGGCAATTGCGTCGCCACCTTGTCTTTGGTGCGCCTGAGGATGAAGGGGGCCAGTTGCGCTTTGAGGTTTTTTTGGAACTCAGGGCTATGTTGTTGGGACTCAAAGAGTTGCCGAGGTCCTAAAAACCCGGGCATGAGGAAGCGAAAGAGGGTCCATAGGTCCAGAAGCTTGTTTTCGATAGGCGTTCCGGTGAGCGCAAGGCGTTGACGGCAGGAAATACTCAGGCAGGCCTGCGTACCCTTGGCATCTGGGTTTTTGATCATCTGCGCCTCATCCAAAATGGCGTAATGAAACTGCGCTTGGACCAACTGAGCACGTTGGCGTCGCAGCTGCGTATAACTACTTAGCCAAATACAGGGAGGGCCCCCTGTATCCAGCAGCGTTTTATTAGTGATAATTTGGATGCGTTTTTGGGGAAAATGCGTTTGGATTTCCTGCTCCCAAACGGAAATAACGCTCGCTGGACAAACAACCAAATGATGCGCTTCAGGGTTTAACTCCAAAGCGTAAAGCGCTTGGATGGTTTTGCCCAGGCCCATTTCATCCGCAAGAAGCCCATGACAGCCCAGCTGCTCAAGCTGCTTTAACCAGGCAATGCCTTCTTTTTGGTAATCACGCAGCCAATCAGGCAGCTGATAAGTTTTTTGCACCTGAAGGGCCTTTTGGGCACTCGCGATGAGGGCTTGCGGAGCCTTGATACGGATGGCATCCTTCTGTGCATACAAGGCATGCAATACATAGCCGGGAACGTTTTTTTTGTTGTTTTTTCCCAGACTGGGAAACAGCGCTTGCAGTGTTTGGAGGGCTTGCAGGCAGTCCCCCCCTAGGGCCACCCAGCCCCAGTGCGGCACAAGCGCTTTGGGGCTCCCTTTGAGCAGTTGTTTCGCGGCAGCCAGAGGCAGGACATGCTCATCGTCTTCTAAGCCCCATTCGACGCAAAGGGCACCGCTGTCTTGCGTATCTGCCGATGTTATCGTTACATAAGGCGCCACATAACGTAGCTTTTGGAGCAAAGGAGCCGCGCTGGGTGTCCAGATATAATGAAAACACTCAGGGCAGCTTTCCTTGTGCTCCCGAACGAAAACTTCTATGGCTTCGGGATTTTCTAAGACAAAAAGGCCTTGGTTTTCCTTATAGGTAAACTTGAAATGATGCGCTTGCTTTGATAGGGCAATCAAGGCCTGTCTATCGATTTTATGACCGGCATCGGTACGCAGCGTTAAGCTACTCTTTTCCAGCCCAACATAAAGATTTATCGGAACAACAGAAACCTTCTTGACCACCGGGGCCTTTGGGATGGGCTTCTCCAAGGGGGCTTCGACAGCCTTTTCAGGCGTAATCGCTTCCGCAGCAAGGGCCTCCAACTCGCACATACCCGCTACGGCCAGAACCTCTCCCAAGGTGCTGTCTGGAAAGGAACTGCGTACCTTCAGGCTGTATTGGCCGGCTTGGCGCTGCAAGTCGACAATACAATAGCCCTGAAGGGTGCTGCTTTTTACCTCAACCAAGAGCGTTTTTGGGGTCAAGTTCAAGGAACGCAAGGCATCCCCCTGGCTATAAAGGCGTTTGCCCTTGGCAAGCACTTTGGGCGAAAAATGACGATCCCATCCCATAGCAAGCAGGCGAAACCAAGCCTCTAGGGCTGCTGGGGTATAGGTACGAAGCAGGGCTGGACGCGATGAGCTCATCGATGCCCTTAGTCATAGTGAAAAATCAGGAAAATTCCAAGGCTTTTTTAGAGAAATTTGCAAAAAAAAGATCTTTAACGAAACATCACCAAAACATGCGCATGCACAAAAGCAAAATAAGCCCCGACAAGCGCGATAAACACCGAGCTCCAGTACACGACTCCACTCATACGACGTAGGCGTTTGCAAGCCACAGCTTGCTCCGGATCGATAGGACAAGGATCATTGCGAGAGCGGTATCTCAGAAAACCAGCAAGCATCAACATGCCTGCCGCAAACCCAAAAACCAGTGGCTTGTGTTTGGATACCCAAATCAGCCCAGGCACCTGCGTCACCACTCCAGCCAAGGTCGCCCCAGCCCCCAGGGCAACAAACAAGGCCGGCAAGGCACAGCACAACAAGGTGCTCAATGAAGAAAAAAGCGTCAAGGTCGGCAAGAGGGCGCGTTTAAGGCGTGAGAATTTCATGCTGGAAGTTGTTGAGGTTGAGAGGTTTAAGGTTTAAGGTTTAAGGTTTAAGGTTTAAGGTTTAAGGTTTAAGGTTTAAGGGCTAAGGGGCGCTTGCGCCCCTTAGGATCCCCTACAGGGTGCGATTTTATAAAATGCGGTGCATTTTAATAAAATCGCACCCTGGTAGGTGGATACTAAGCCCCCCACAGATCGCTTCGCGATCGAACATTTTTTATTCAAACCACACTTGAGGAGGCCTGAAGGGCCGGCAGATACGTAGCCCAGGGCGTAAGCCCTGGGTTTGGCATAGAAAAAAAATTTTGAGCCCTACAGGGGCGACACTTGTGTTCACGTTTGAGTGCCGCCCTTACAGGGCTCCGGTTTGTTTTTCACCCGTAACCCAGGGCTTACGCCCTGGGCTACGTATCTGCCGCCCCTTCAGGGCTCTCATTTTGTGGTTTTGATGAAATAGCTTAAATTACCTAGATTCGATCGCGAAGCGATCTGTGGGGTGCCTTGTATATCCTATCCCGATAGCGATTTTCCTAAAATGCGCCAGCATTTTAGAAAATCGCTATCGGAAAGGGGATCCAAGGGGAGCGAGCTCCCCTTGGCCCTTAACCTACTTCACAAACACTCCTAAGCGCTTTGGCTCGGAAATATGAAATGGCATAAAACTAGGCACGGCCTTTTTGATTTCGTCATTGCTGAGGCTGTAGCCTTTTCGGATGCGCACGAGGCACAGGCCCTTATCTATATTGTAAGCGATGTTGCAGACGCTGGGGTGGACGCCTATGAGGTTGTCCATGGCGGTAGCGCAGTCCTTGCCGTAGTTGCCTTCGAGGGCTACCAAAACGTACTCTCCGGAGCTTAAGAAGGCATCGAGGTCTTCGGTCTTGAGGGTTTTTGAGGTATTTCCGGCTTGAATCCAGTCAGCAGGGTTGATGGTCCAGCCACTTTTTTTTGCAAAGTTCACAAGGCCGTCCTTGATGCTTAGGACGTCTCCTGAGGGTTCGGAGCTTACCAGGTCATCGGTCAGGTCTAGGCTGTTTTTCAGCCGCAGTAAAATGGCGCCTTCCTGAGGGCTTATGCGCGCTCCGGAGATATTGGGGATGGCCGTATACAGGGCTTTTTCGAGGGTCGCTGAGTCGCCTGTAAGGCCCTGAATATGCAGCGTGTACAGCTTTGTTTGCTGCATGGAAGCATCGGCGTCCTTGTTGGACAAAAAGGGGCTCCCCCAGTCAAAGGCAAGACTGGGGGGCTTAGGCGCTACGTTTTTGCTATCCGCTGGATCTGCCACCAAGAGCTTGGTAACGGCCATAAGCGCTATGAGCGCTAGGGATGCTTTTTTAATCATAGCGCTTACTCAACAGGACTACGTTCAGATTTTTGGAATTTGAAGTTAAAGGGCGTTGCAAGGTCATCCTTTATTTGCTTGTCTGTCAAGGTGTTAGATCCTGCTTTGGTGGTGATGTACACCTTGGATACCTTCGTTTTTCTTACTTCAGGGTCTTTCTCGGAGTTGAGCTCTACGTCGATTTTTTCTACAATATCAGGGTATTGCTTGGTAAACTTACCCATGATGCCATCCTTGCATTGTTGAGAATAAGGACCTACAACAAGAACGGTGATGTGTTCACCTTTCGAAGCTACGGCTGGCTTTGATTCCATCGCTGGCATGTCGTCTCCGGCCTTAAGTGGGCTAGAGAGTCCAAGGAGGACAAGAAACTTCATCATGAAGAGAGTAGTTAATATGTGATTTTTCATGGTTTTTTGTGGGGTTGTTTTTTATAGGGTTATTTTTCTCTCTTTTTGGAGAAAAGTCAAAAAAAATAGTACGTGAGTCACTTCACGGGCGCCGTCCCAGCCCTACATACTCCGCTAAAACTCCCTAAGCGCTTGGGTTCAGGGATCTTGAACGGCATAAAGCTGGGGATAGCCTTTTGGATTTCGTCGTTGCTGAGGATGTAGCCCTTTCGAAGGCGTATGAGGCAAAAACGATTAGGGAGATTATAGGCGATGCTGCAGACACTGGGCTTCATACCTATCATGCTATCTATGGCCGTGGAGCAGTCATCGCCGTGGCTGCCTTCAAGCTTAATTAAAACGTACTCCCCTGAACTCAGGAAGGCGTCCAGGTCTTCTGTTTTAAGGGTCTTGCTGGTGTTTCCAGTTTGAATCCAGTCCGCAGGATTGATCGTCCAACCGCTTTTTTTTGCAAAGCTTACAAGACCATCCTGGACGCTTAAGACGCCTCCTGAGGATTCTGAGCATACCAGGTCATCGCTCAAGTCGAGCCCTGACTTGAGGCGCAGTAAAATAACGCCTTCCTGGATGCTTATGCGCGCTCCACAAATGTTAGGAATGTCCGTATACAGGGCTTTTTCGATGGCTTCTGGATCTCCTGCAAGTCCTTTAATATGCAGCGTGTACAGCTTTGCTTGCTGCACGGTGGCATCTACGTCTTTATTGCACAAAAAGGGACTCCCCCAGTCAAACCCAGAGTTAAGGGGCTTAAGGGCTACGCTTTTGCTATCCGCTACGGGTGCCTCCTCAGCTAGCAGCTGAGTAGACACCATAAGCAAGGGAAGCATCCGCATGAGGGATATTTTTTTGATCATAGGTTCTTATTGAGAGATAGGTTACTTGGCCTTGTTTTCGCCGATAACTTTATATCCATGTTTCTCGCTGAGCTTGGTAAATTTTTTTTCGTCGAGGGTCTTTCCGTCCTTGAGCACAATGTCTACCGCATAAGCGTCGTCGTCTTTGTCTGTCATAGTGACTTCCGTTACTCCAGGAAGCTTTTCCAATTCCTCTTTGAGCTCAAATCTACAGGAGTCACAGTCGACGCCTTTTATGTCAAAGTGGATGGTTTCTGTTGCCATGAGTTGAGCAACGGCCATAAGCGCGGTGAGCGCTAGAGATAATTTTTTGATCATAGGATGGGGTTTCTAAAACTAAAACGACCGATTATTCGACCGATTTATGTTCAATTTTTTGAAAGCTCAGAGGAAGGTTTTTGAAAGGCGCTTGTATTTGCTCATCGGTCAAACCTGCTTTGGTGGTGATCAAAATCTTGGACACCTTTGTTTTTCTTACTTCATCGTTTTTTTCAGAGTTGAGTTCTACCTCTACTTTTTCTACGATGTCGGGGTATCCCTCTGTAAGCCTCTTAATAATGATATTTTTGCATCCCTGAGAATAAGGACCTTTGACAAAAACGGTGATATTTTCACCTTTCGAAGCTACGGCTTTTTCCATCGCTGGCATGTCGTCTCCGGCCTTAAGCGGGCTAGAAAGTCCAAGAAGGATAAGAAACTTCATCATGAAGAGGGTAGTTAGCGTGTTATTTTTCATGGTCTTTTATGGAGTTATGGGGTTATTTCTCATTTTTTGGAGAAAAGTCAAAAAAAGGGTTGAGTGATGGTAAGCGTAAGCCCTGTTGGGCTATTGGCTTCCATCTGCAGATTGCCTCCTTGGGCACGCAGGGTTTGACGCGCTAGGGTAAGCCCCAGCCCCTTATGTTGCGGTTTTGTGGAAACAAAGGGTTCCTGAGCCGTATCGGCGATACGAGGGTCTAGCCCTGGGCCGGTATCTTTCAGGACGATGTGGAGCTCCTTCTCCTCGTAACCTTTGTCACGGATGTTCACTTCTAGGGTGATTTTATAATGTTTATGGGTATAACTTTCGTAAGCATTTATGATGAGGTCGCACAGCGTTTGCGCCAAACTCGGGGCATCGACCTTAGCCAAGGCCTCTTTTGGGCAGTGGTAGATGACTTCCAGCCCCTGTAGGGCCCCATAAGCTGTGAGCCCAACGCGCTTTAGGGCCCCCAGAATGAGGACTTCTACGGGAATCGCCTGGGCCGCCTGCGCAACTTTCGGAAACGCCGTTGCCAGCTGCTTGAGCAGCGTGCCCATGCGCTCGGTAGCGGTCTTCATGGTCTCAAGCGTCTGCTGTTCGCGTGACGTCGTGCTGGCTCTTATTCCCAATAGGTCCAGGTAGCCAATAAGAATCCCCAGTAGATTATTGAGCGTATGGATGACGCTGTCCAAAAGAGGCTCCACGGGCAAAGCGGGAATGCGCGCCTTGCACAGCTTGAGGGCTCGCTGCAACCCAGCAACTTTCAGGGTCCAATGCAGCGTCGAAGCATCAAACCCTACTGGCAGCACGGTGTCGTCCTCACGGCTGCCCTGAGTTCCCCAAAGCACCAAGGGGACAACGCTGCTTGGGGATAGCGTGTCTACAAGGCACTCCAGCTGCTTAAGATCCCACTTACTGCCATCCACAATAAGCGCCTGCGGCGTCTCGTGCTTCAGCGCCAACAAAAGCGCCTCCAGTGTGGCTATTTGCCTGCCTTCCAGTCCCGTTACGCCCTGACCTACCGCTTGCGCAAGCGCACAGGAGGACTCACAAAGTATAAATAGGGAAGCTTGAGGCATAAGTATTAAAACAGATAGTAGTCTATCAATAGGAGTCGGGTCAACTTAAAAAAAACCAGTAAGGGCTAAAAAAAAATAAAAAAAGCTTGATTTTTTAAAAAAACCCCATAGGCTGCTGTCTGTTGTGTTTGTCGCAGGGTGGAGCAGTCTGGTAGCTCGTCAGGCTCATAACCTGAAGGTCCCCGGTTCGAATCCGGGCCCTGCATCCAAGAGTCCTATTTTTTGATGAGGATTAGCGGTGGTTTAGCGCGGAGCATTGCGATCGAGAGCCTGCCTCTCAAGGGTGTGCGTCCAGCTACAGATTTTTTAAGGGAACGGCTTTTTGCGTGTCTTGGGGACAGCATCTGCGGCGCCCGTGTCTTGGACCTTTTTGCTGGCTTTGGTGGCTATGGCCTAGAAGCCCTGAGTCGCGGAGCCCTTTCGGCCTGCTTTCTCGAACGCGAACCCAAGGCCCTGGACTGCATCAAAAAAACCTATCAGGCCCTCAGTCGCAGCCTAGGACACGCACCTCCCAGCACCTTTGTCTGTCGCGACATCCTACACTGGACCCCCCAGGAGCACGCCTACGACTTTATTTTCGTCGACCCACCCTACGAGCACACAGCCTTTTTCCTCAAAAAACTCTTTCCGCTGTTCCAAAAAGCCATTGCCCAAACCCCCCAGGCCCGCCTCCTCCTCGAGCTCCCCAACGCCGAGCTCCCCGAGCACCCAGGCTTCTCCCCCGTGCGTCATCTCACACGCGGCAACAACCCGTCGATGCTGATTTTAGGGGTGGAGCTAAGGGGCGCTTGCGCCCCTTAGCGTTGAAAGTGAAAGGCCAAGGGGACGCCGTCCCCTTGGATCCCCTACAGGTAACGCATTACAAAAATGCAAAGCATTTTCATAATGCGTTACCTGACAAGGAGATACAAGGCCCCTCCAGATCGCTTCGCGATCGCATTTAAATAATTTAAGCATTTATTCAGTCCACATTTGAGGAGGCCTGAAGGGCCGTCAGATAGACAGCCCAGGGCGTAAGCCCTGGGTCCAGGATGGAAAATAAATGGGAGCCCTGTAAGGGCGGCACTCAAAACATAAATAGGAGTGTCGCCCCTGTAGGGCTCAAAATCCTTTTTCTATGCCAAACCCAGGGCTCACGCCCTGGGCTATCCATCTGGCGGCCCTTCAGGCCTCTCATAATGTGTTTTAAATCAACAAGTTAAGTCACTTTCAACACTAGAACGCTTGCGGGCGCGCGCGCCTTAGTATGCCCTCCCGGTCGCCGTAGCTTTAGCGTAGGCGGCTTGGCTCTCCAAAAAAAACTTGCTTTATCGGCATGTTATCGGCATATTAACGGCACGACTGAATGCCGATAATCCGCTGATAACTTGCCGATAAAGCAAGTTTTTTTTGGTTACCAGCCGTCAGGTGGGTGACCTCTTTGGCTTCAAGCCCCGCACACGCACGGAATTGTGTGCCTCATGGGTGAAAAGTGGCTTTCTGAAGGTCGTAGATGCCTCCAATCGCGGACGAAAATATGCCCTGGCGGACGCATATAAAGATCTGCCAGCGTCAGGGTTAAACTTGTAGAAAGGGGCTCAGGCTTCGCTCTGACGAGCTACGCCGGGCAGTCTCCGCTTCAAACGCTATTGGGCCTGCCGGGCGGAGCTCCTTGGAGCGAAGCCTGGCGGAGAGAGAGGGATTCGAACCCCCGGTACCCTTCCGAGTACATAACATTTCCAATGTTACACAATCGGCCACTCTGTCATCTCTCCACGTGGAAACCCTATCTAAGCGACAAGGCAAGGCAGACGCTACTCCAAGCGGTTTGTTTTTGTCAAGCCTCTTGCGTAAAAATTTACGTAGCCTAACGTGTTAGGGTGTGTCCTCAATCTAGCGTTGAAAGGGAAAGGACTAAGGGGCACTCGTGCCCCTTAGGATCCCCTTTCCGATGGGCAATTTTTAAAAATGCTAATGCATTTTATAAAAATTGCCTATCGGGAAGCATATACTAAGGCCCCCACAGATCGCTTCGCGATCCGGGAGTATTTGTCGCAATTGCCTCTAAAAACATTCCCCGATTCCGAAGGAATCTGTGGGGGTGCCTTGTATCGCCTCACCCGAATTGCTGAAAATGCGTAGCATTTTCACAATTCGGTTAGGGGATCCAAGGGGAGCTGGCTCCCCTTGGCCCTTTACCCTTTACCCTTTACCCTTTGCTGCAATCAATGATTAAAGTATCATAGGCCACCCTAACGCCAGCCGGCAAACTCGCCTCGAGGGTGGCATGGTCGAGGCCGGAACTCAGATGCGTGAGGTAGCTGAGTGGGGCTCCTATGCGCAAGGCGGCTGCCACGGCCTCATCTATGGTCATATGCGTGGGGTGCGGCTCGTAACGCAAGCCGTCCAAGATCACCACCTGAGCTCCCGCGGCAAGGACTTGGGCCTCAGGCGTGATTTTACTACAATCAGTAAAATACCCTGCCTTTTGGCCCGTGGCGTATTCGGTAAAAATCAGGCCCAAAACGTCCACGTTTCCGTGCGGCAAAGGCGTAGCGGCCACTTGTCCACCAGGCAAGTCTAAAACGGCAGGCATAGCCCGCAGGTCAAAGGATGGATAGCCCAAAAACTCAGAACACCCTATCGCATAAGGGAATACAGCCTTAACGCGGTTAAGGCCCTCGGGGCTACTATAAACAGGCAGTGCCTTTCCGCCCAAAAAGCCATTAAAACGCCTTAAATCATCCATACCCATAACATGATCGGCATGCTCATGGGTCAGGATAAAAAGGTCAATATGGCGAATATGGCTGGAAAGGCACTGCAACCTAAACTCTTGGGCCGCATCTACTTGAATATGCAAGTCACCCATCTGCACGTGGATACTCGAACGCGTCCGCCAGTTACGCTTGTCCGCGTAACAGGGGTTTTCTAGGCTCTCGCCAATCATGGGCACCCCCTGAGAGGTCCCGCTTCCTAGAATGGTAATCTGCATGTTGGGCGTTGAAGGTAAGTTAAGTGGTTAAGGGCTGAAGGCTAAGGGCTAATGGGCGCTCGCTCCCCTTAGGATGGTTTGAGGGGGACATTCACGTTTGATGCTGCGTCAGAGAAGTGACTCACGCACCGTAGTGCGCTACGCACTTCTCTTCCTTGTCCGAACCCCCAATGCCTCCCCTAAAACCGGCTC
>JANYDI010000105.1 GCA_025363695.1 Opitutia bacterium | reverse complement strand
GCTCAAAAAAATTTCACCCGTAAACCCAGGGCTTACGCCCTGGGCTACGATCTGGCGGCCCTTCAGGCCTCCTTATGTGCGGTTTGTTTTTAAATAATTATTTATCAACCCTAACGAATCCGCTAAAACAGGTTTTAAACTTAATGGGTCACACGCCCTAATTCGATCGCGAAGCGATCTGTGGGGGCCTTAGTATTTCCTTCCCGATAGGCGATTTTTATAAAATGCTTTGCATTTTTAAAAATCGCCTATCGGTAGGGGATCCAAGGGGCGCAAGCGCCCCTTGGCCCTTTAACCTTTAAAACTCCCTCCCTACCTATCGCATTCGCCCAGGACGAAATCGAGGCTCCCGAGAATAATCGTAATATCTTGGAGCAGATGGCCGGGGATGAGCTTGGCGAGGATGCTGAGGTTGCAGAAGCTTGGGCCGCGGATTTTTAGACGATAGGGGACACCGCCGCCCTTGGAGACGATGAAAAAGCCTAGAGCGCCCTTGGGGTTTTCGGCCTCGAAGTAGACTTCGCCTTCGGGGATTTGAGGGCCTTGGGTGGTGAGGATGAAGTTTTGGATGAGCTCCTCCATTTTAGTGAGGATTTTTTCCTTAGGAGGGGCGGTGATTTTTTTAGCGTCTTGGGCGTACCAGGCGCCTTCGGGCAGGATTTGGACGACTTGGCGAACGATGCGGACGCTTTGGCGGATTTCGTGCATGCGGACCAAGTAGCGGTCGTAGCAATCGCCTTTTTCGCCAATGGGAACCTCGAAATCGTAGAGCTCGTAGCCGCTATAGGGTTTATCCTTACGTAAATCTAAGGGGACGCCGCTGGCGCGCAAATTGGCACCGGTGAGGCCGAAGGCGAGGGCGTCTTCTTTGCTGATGACGCCGATGCCGACGGTGCGCTGGAGGAAAATTTTGTTCCGCGTCAGCAGGCCATCAACCTCGTCCAGCACGGGCAAAACCCCTTCGCAAAAGGCGAGGACCTGTGCCAGCCAGCCCTCGGGGATATCGCGCGTGAGGCCGCCAATGCGCGTATAACTGGTTGTAAAACGCGCGCCGGTGAGGGTTTCAAAGAGCGTGTAGAGCTTTTCGCGTTGAGTAAAGCAATACATGAAGGGCGTCCAGGCGCCAGCGTCCATGCCATAAACCCCGATTCCGAGCAGGTGGGAGGAAATGCGGGCCAATTCGCTGACCAGCACGCGGATGGCTTGGCAGCGGGGGGGGACTTCCAGCTGGGCCAGCTTTTCTACCGCTAGCGCATAGGCCACGTTGTTGGCTAGGGGCGCCAGGTAGTCCAAGCGGTCCGTGTAGGGGACGAATTGGTTGTAGGTCATGTTTTCGGCGATTTTTTCATCTCCGCGATGCAGGTAGCCCACCACGGGGTCGCAACGCGTGATGTTGTCGCCATCCAGCTCCATAATGAGGCGCAAAACGCCATGCGTTGTCGGGTGCGAAGGTCCGATATTCAGCAGCATGCGCTCACCCGAGCTCTCGGAATGGCTGTGCGCCCTGGCCAGCGTATCGCCGACGGTATGCGGCCGAAAGTTTATCGTTTTGGCAGCAGGCTCACGGCTCGAAAGCTGTCCTGCTTCCTGGGCTACAAAGGGTCCGCCCACAAGCTCTGCGGGTTCCATGCGCACCCCTATGGCCTGAGCGACATCGTCAGCTGGGAAGTCCGTAGGGATGCCCTCGAGCGGGAAATCCTTACGCAAGGGATGGTAAGGATAGGCATCCCACATCAAAATACGCCTAAGGTCAGGATGCCCCGTGTAGGTGATACCGAACATATCGTAGGCCTCACGCTCATGCCAATTCGCTGCTGGCCAAACACCGCAAAGACTGGGCAGCGTTGGCTGTCCATTATCACTACAAGGTATTACCAGGCGCACGACGCTGTAGTCCCGCAGGGATAACACATGGACCACGCCGCTGAAACGTACCGCAGCCTCTGGGCCCCAGTCGATCGCCGTAAGGTCTGAGAGCAGCGCGTAGCCCCAGTCGTCTCGAAGCTTTTGACACGCCGAGACCAACAGGGCTTCTGGGCAGTTAAAGGCAAGGCCTTCAGACCGGCGACTCAGGCCTAGGTCCAGCAATTGCGCTTCCAATGAGAGATCTATCGCGCTTATCATTTTAAAAGGACATCGCCTCCCAAGCCCTGTTCCAAGGCGCCTTCAGGCCGCAACTGAAAGAGTTGCGCCGCCGAGGGTTCTTGAGTAATTTTTGCCTGCAAACGCAGCATGCCGTCCAAAAACGCCTCGGGCCGAGGCGGACAACCACTGATGTAGATATCGACGGGTATAATACGATCCACCCCTTGTAAAACGGCATATGAACGATACATCCCGCCCGTAGACGCACAAGCGCCCATGGCCACGACCCACTTAGGTTCCGCCATTTGGTCATAGATACGCCGCACGACCTCGGCCATTTTGTAGGTCACCGTACCGGCCACAATCATACAATCGCTTTGCCGAGGTGAAAACCGCATGACCTCCATCCCAAAACGGCTGATGTCAAAACGTGCCGCCGCCGCCCCCATGAGCTCAATTGCGCAACACGCCAGCCCCATAGGCATGGGCCAAACGGAGTGTTTGCGTACCCAGTTCACCACGGCGTCTACCCGAGATACCACCACGTTCCCCTCGATTTTACTGTCGTACGCGTACGGCTCCCCCATATGCCCAAGAGTGTATGAAGCTTTTCGCGCCGAGGGCAAGTCTATTTTTAGGAAGGGCTAAGGGGCACTGGTGCCCCTTAGGATCCCCTACAGGTAGCGATTTTATAAAATGCTAGCGCATTTTAGTAAAATCGCTACCTGGGTAGGTGGATACTAAGCCCCCCACAGATCGCTTCGCGATCGGAGTGTGGACGTTAAATAGGTTCTAAGGCGTGTGATCAATTAATAATATAACTATTTATTAAAAACCACAAAATGAGAGCCCTGAAGGGGCGAAGGCTTGTCAGCCCAGGGCTTTAGCCCTGGGTTTTGGCATGGAAAAAAGATTTTAGAGCCCTACAGGGGCGATTCATTAAACCTGATATATTGCATATGTTTAATTTCTAGATAAATTTGATACCTTTTAATAAATCGCCCCTGTAGGGCTCAAGATTTTTTCTACCGTTGGACCCAG
>JANYDI010000100.1 GCA_025363695.1 Opitutia bacterium | reverse complement strand
GGTAGAAAAGGGTATCCGTGCCATTGGTCCATCTATGCATAGCCTAGCAATGCCATGCATAGCTATGCCCTGACTAGCAATGCTGCCCTGTCCACCCGGCCAGATAAAAGTGTGGAAAACCGCAGGCTTATCTACCATAGGCTCTGCCACGTAGTGGGGGAGGGGCTGCCGGTTATTCGCCTTGACAAACGCCTGAATTTATGCTACTGTGAGTATTGAGGAGCAAAGATGCCCGGACCCCTAGACAATCTACAGACCGCCTTTAAAACCCAACAAGGCCAGCTTGCCAAGAGTTCCACCGAGGAATTGTCGGCACAGCAGGGGCAGCTCACGACTCCGCAAGACCCGGCAAGTGCGATGGCGCTGGGTGGCACCCCGATGCAATCCGCCATGTCGGGCTCCCGGGCCTCTCTCCGCTCACAGATTCGCTCCTCTATGGACCTGGCCGCGCAAAAGCGTCAGGGCGCGGGGATGCCCCAGGACCAGGCGGCTGCCGACAAAGCAAAGCAAGAGGCAGGGGCCCTACAAACCACTGTTGGGCAGTTGGATACACGGGTGCAAGCACTTGTGCAACACAAATTGGCTGAGACTGCCGCCACACAACAATCCAGCCTAAAAGTAGATGATTCCCGCATAAAAGCAATTCCCGGCTATTCCTCTGCCACTCCCGCGCAGCAACAAGAATACTCTGCTGCCATTTCCAGAATTGGCACAAATCCTACTAACCCTAATTCAAATGACATCCTCCTTATCAATAAGATGATGGGCAAAACAACCCAAGCGGACATGCTCGGCGCAGCCGCTATTAAGGGCATGTTTATGCAGGGGGATGTACAGATTGGTGATGCCCTAAAAGCCGGCATGGGCAATTCCCTTAAAGTGACCCAGCTGGACATGGCCGGCCTTGGCATGGGCTCAAAGGATGAGTTGGCGGCAAAGCTGGGCATCGGCATTGCTGACATGGATAATTTGAATGTTAATGCTTTCCTAGACAAGATGCACGACTACCAACGAAAAGAATTGACACGCTCTGCACCTGAAGAGCAAAGCAACTGACCCCCTTCTCGGGCAAGCAGAAAGACAGCAGGCCCGTCTTGAATTGAGAGGCGCGGGCATAACTGGCCTACGTAGTGCTGAGGATGGTGTTGCTGATATTAAAGACCAGATAGCACAGGCGGATACCGTGTCTTTTGGTGGCCAGCAAATGGCTGTAGAAAAACTTCTTTGGGATGAGACGTTGAGCACTATGGTCTCCGCTTTCCTCCTTGACCCGAATAGTGCATCTTCAAAAGCACTGGCGCAATCAGAGCCAGGCCTTGTAGACTGGATTAATGCAAATCAGCTGGGGCTTCAGCGACTTAATGTGGGTGTAGACACACAGGTGCAGAAATTTGCAGACATTCAAACGCAAATGCAGAATCTTGCAAAACCGGAAGGCATGGCTCCTATTTCTGAGGATGTAATGAAGTCCCTTATGCCCGAATGGGGCAAGCTCGTAGGTGCCGCCCCCACGCCTCCGCCTATCTTAAAAATGCTCCACTCTGCCAAAAATGATGACCAAAAGAAAGCCATATACGACACAATCACCGAACTGGGCAATTTGGGCTCCACCTATGTAGCAGAGCTTCGTGGTTTGGACGAGGGTTCCCTACATCAACTTGGTTTGACTGACCCCGGCGCTGCTGCGGCCTACGTTAACTATGTGAAAGACTCCCAGCACTTGGGGTCAACCGAGGCGGAAGCCCCCTCTGTGTTATCTGCCATGGGCCTCACTGTAGATGATGCTAATGCTAAGCTACAGAAGCTTCGCCAAATGCAAGCCCTTGGCATAGGAGAAGAGTCTGGGCCGCTTGCTTCCATTCTTGACCCTGATGGCGATGGCCGTGTAAATGCTAGTGACATGGCGGGCATCAAAGACAAATTGATGGGCCTGATGGGGGGCAGCACACAATCTTTGCAACAGCTGCTGGCGGCAGGTAAACGCGCAGATTCTATGCCCACTCTTACAAACCTCGCCGCAGGTGTAAATACAAAAACGGGTTCAATTGAAAAGGGTGCATTCTATTCATCGATTACGGAGACTTTAAAGGACCGTGATTTTTCTGCTAAAGATGCAGAACAGGCGGTAACAAGTGGATTGAGTGATTCCGACCAAAAAGACACACGTTTTATGAGTGATGCGCTCAGGCGAATAAGCACCTTGTTTCAAAAGGGATTGGCTGGCGGAGACGGTCTTGCCCGTATGAATGAGCTTGGTAGGGATGCGGCGAAAAGGGGCGTGGAGGATGATTTTGCTAAAAACCCGGATATAGGCATTTCTATGACAGATTTTGGGCACATGTTTAATCGCTTGGGCCGTGGAGATGTCCTTAGTGGTGTGGAAGAGTCCCGCATGCAAAGTGCTCTTACTTACTTGCAAGGTCGAACAGTTAGTCCTGATGACACTGTATTTGCCAAATTTAAAGAAGAAGAAGTTCGTGGATTTCAACGCAACTTAGCTATTCAAAAAACAAATAAGGGCGCGGACACTGAGGGCATCATGGATTCGCCAGATACTGACCCGCAATATGATGCCACTGTTGAAGAAAGACG
>JANYDI010000099.1 GCA_025363695.1 Opitutia bacterium | reverse complement strand
AGCCCTGCAGGGGCGAATGCTTGTCAGCCCAGGGCTTTAGCCCTGGGTTTTGGCATGGAAAAAAGATTTAGAGCCCTACAGGGGCGATTCATATAATTTGATATATAGAACATATTTAACAAGGTTTTGATACATTTTAATAAATCGCCCCTGTAGGGCTCAAGTTTACTTTCTTACCTAAAACCCAGGGCTTACGCCCTGGGCTACGATCTGCCGCCCCTTCAGGGCTCCTTAAGTGTGGTTTGATAAATGCTTAGATTAATAGGGTTTATCAATAAAAAACCACATAATGAGAGCCCTGAAGGGGCGAATGATGGATAGCCCAGGGCGTAAGCCCTGGGTTTAGGGTGTTAATTCTGATGGTGTTTTTGACTTTAAAAATCACATCAAAATGATCGTATTGTTTTTTATACAACAAAAAACCACACTATGGGAGGCCTGAAAGGCCGGCAGATACGTAGCCCAGGGCGTAAGCCCTGGGTTTACTGGTGAAAAAGATTTTGAGCCCTACAGGGGCGACACTCACAATTTCTAAAATTTTCTTGAGTGCCGCCCTTACAGGGCTCCGGTTTATTTTCCATGCCAAACCCAGGGCTTACGCCCTGGGCTATCCATGTGCCGCCCCTTCAGGGCTCCTTAAGTGTGCTTTAATAAATGCTTAGATCAATATTTCTTCACAGAACCTAGATAAATCGCACCCTGTGGCGTGCAAGACGTGTATTTTGTATCGATCGCTTCGCGATCTGTGGAGGCCTTAGTATATCCTTCCCCGATAGCGATTTATTATAAATGCGCTAGCATTTTAATAAATCGCTATCGGAAAGGGGATCCTAAGGGGCGCAAGCGCCCCTTGGCCCTTTACCATCCTAAACCGCCTCACCCACTACCGCCATTACCCCCTCCATCCCCATGCGTTGCTGTACCGCACTATCGCGGTGGCGCAGCGTGACGCTCTGGTCTTCGAGGGTTTGGTAGTCAATGGTGATGCAAAAGGGCGTACCGATCTCGTCCATACGGCGATAGCGGCGACCTATGGCCCCGGAGGCGTCGTAGAAGACATTCCAGCGCCGATTCAGACGTTCGTAGTACTCGCGGGCTTTTTGGACCAATTCGGGCTTATTTTTGACCAACGGAAAGATTCCTACCTTTATTGGGGCCAGGCGCGGATGCAGACGCAGGAATTGCCGTTCTTCGCCATCGATAACATCCGTGCTGTAGGCCGAGCATAAAACCGCCAGGAGCATGCGATCGACGCCTAGAGAGGGCTCGATGACTTGCGGCAGGAAACGCTCGCCGGTCACTTCATCGTGATACTCTAAATTTTTGCCTGAATGCGTACTGTGCTGCGTGAGGTCGTAGTTACCGCGGGCGGCAATGCCTTCAAGCTCTTGGGTGCCAAAGGGGAAATCAAAAAGAATATCCGTACAAGCGCAGGCGTAATGGGCCAACTTTTCCTGCGGATGCGCTTGTTCTTTGAGGCGCTTGGGGTCCAGGCCCATAGACTCAAGCCAACGACGACGCGTCTGAATCCACTCGGCATGGGCCTTGCGCCAGGTTTCCTCACCCAAGGGGATAAAATACTCTATCTCCATTTGCTCAAACTCACGCGAGCGGAAAATAAAATTCCTGGGCGTGATTTCATTGCGGAAAGCCTTTCCAATTTGGGCAATCCCAAAGGGCAGCTTAATGCGCGTAGAATCTAAAACATTGCGGAAATTAATAAAAATCCCCTGAGCCGTTTCAGGCCGCAAATAGGCGACCGAAGCCGCATCTTGCAGGGCACCCACGTGGGTCTCAAACATCAGGTTGAAGGCCCTCGGAGCCGTGAGGGAGCCCGGTTCTCCCGTGGCAGGAGACGGCACAAGCGCCCATTGTTCGGGACGGGACTCCGCATAGGGCTGCAGCACAAGCGCCTCCAAGCTGCCTTGCACCGCCAATTTACGCTTTAATTTATTAGCAGCCTCTTCCGCCTGGGCCTGCATGTCGACGTCCTCAAGAACGGAAACATAACCCAGCACCCTGCCCTCCACAACCACAGGCGCAAAAAAAAGCTGATCCGCCCGATAGCGCATCTTAGAGACCCTGCAATCCACCATCGGATCCGAAAACCCCTCTATGTGCCCAGAAGCCTTCCACACCCGCGGATGCGCAATAATGCTGCTATCCAGCCCCACCATGTCCTCACGGCTTTGGACCATATCGCGCCACCAAGCCTGCTTGATATTGTTACGCAACTCAACCCCCAAGGGTCCGTAATCAAAAAAACCGTTAAGCCCGCCGTAAATCTCCGAACTTTGAAAAATAAAGCCCCGTCGTCGACACAAGGAGACGATCGCCTCCATGCTTACTTGCCCTGCCTTGTCCATAAGGGGGCAGTCTAGGGATAAGGCGTAGGTCGTGTCAAGGGTTTTAGGGGGGCATTGGGGGTGGGGACGGAAAGGGAAAGGGCCAAGGGGAGCTGGCTCCCCTTAGGATCCCCTTTCCGATAGCAATTTATTAAAATGCTAGGTTCTGTGAAGAAAAAATTATTCATCTGAGCCAACCTAAGGCGTGTGAACAATTAAATTTAAAACCTG
>JANYDI010000098.1 GCA_025363695.1 Opitutia bacterium | reverse complement strand
AGCCCTGCAGGGGCGAATGCTTGTCAGCCCAGGGCTTTAGCCCTGGGTTTTGGCATGGAAAAAAGATTTAGAGCCCTACAGGGGCGATTCATATAATTTGATATATAGAACATATTTAACAAGGTTTTGATACATTTTAATGAATCGCCCCTTCAGGGCTCTGGTTTGTTTTTTACCCGTAAACCCAGGGCTAAAGCCCTGGGCTGACAAGCATTCGCCCCTGCAGGGCTCTCATTTTGTGGTTTGTTGGATAGCTTAATTGTTCACACTCCCTAAAGTATCAATCCTTCATTGCAAAAAATTTCCTTCACGGAACCTAGTATGCCCTCCCAGGGTGCGATTTTTATAAAATGCTTTGCATTTTTAAAAATCGCACCCTGTAGGGGATCCTAAGGGGCGCAAGCGCCCCTTAGCCCTTCATTCCCCTTGCTATTCTTAGCCGCACGCACAATGCTTTCCACGTGCATGCCTAATTCTTTGAATACGGTGGGTCCAGGAGCGCTCAAGCCAAAGCGATCTATGCTAACAATCCGTTTGCTGCAATGTGCATAGCGGAACCACGGGGTGGCGACTCCTGCCTCAACAGCGACGCGTTGCTTGCAGCTGGAGGGCAAAAGAAGTTCTTTTTGAGCCTCGGGGAGACGCTCAAAGCGTTCCAAGCAGGGCATAGAAAGCACGCGAACACTGGCGCCCAGGGTACGAGCAGCTTCCAAGGCTAGGGACACTTCACTGCCCGTGGCCATGATAATGAGCTCCAGCGGGGCGCTTTCCTTCAGCGCGATGTAGGCGCCGGATAAAACGCCTAGGCGCTTTTCTTGAGGGCTGGGAATCGCAGCAATCGGCAGGGCTTGGCGGCTTAAGATGAGCGCTGTTGGGCCCTCACGACGTGTTAAAGCCGCTACAAAAGCCCCCGCCGTTTCCTCGGCATCGCCAGGGCGAATGACATCCAGATTCGGGATGGCGCGCAACGAAGCCAGCATTTCTATGGGTTGATGCGTAGGGCCATCTTCCCCTACCCCCACGGAATCATGGGTAAAAATGAATACCGTATTCAGTTTTGCAAGCGCTGCCAAGCGAACCGAAGGACGCATGTAGTCCGAAAAAGTCAAAAACGTAGCCCCAGAAGGCTGGAACAGGCCATCGTAAGCCAAGCCATTCATAATGGCCCCCATTCCGTGCTCACGAATCCCCCAATACACGTTGCGGCCCTGAGGACATTCGGGAGAAAAATCACCTGCGTCTTTGAGGTAATTTTTAGTCGAGCCATGTAAATCCGCGCTCCCACTGATAAAAAACGGTTGCGCCTTGGTCAAGGGCTGCAAAACCGCTGCACCGGCATCGCGCGTGGCGACGGGCTTGCTGACCTCAAAATGCGGGATAGCCGCCAACAATTGCTCCGGCTGTGCCGGCGTTTTCCCGGAATGTAAGAGCTTTGCCAATTCGGGATGCTGAGCTTCCCAGGCATTAAAGGTCTTGAGCCATGCTTGATAGGCGTGATCTAAGCGTTCGGCATGTTGCTTGAAATACGCTTTTACCGCATCGGAGACATAAAAAGGCGTCTCGGGCAATCCCATCGCCTGCCGCGCTTGAGGCACAAATTTGACCCCTGCTTCGCCATGCGCCTTAAAGGTGCCCGCAACTTCAGGGATGCCGCGCCCAATCTGCGTCCTTGCGACAATAAAATGCGGCTTGCCCTTTGTGCTTTTGGCGCGCTGGTAGGCCGCTAAAATAGCTGATAGATCGTGCCCATCAATGGACTGCACCTCAAAGCCATAGGCTTCAAAACGCTTGGCCGTGTCCTCGCTTTGCGTTTTGTTTGCTTGAGCATCGAGGGTTACACCATTGGAATCGTAAAAAATAATGAGGTTGTCGAGTTTTTGATGCCCCGCAAAGGCCGCTGCTTCCGCGGATACGCCTTCCTGCAGGCAACCGTCTCCGGCAAGCACGACGATATGGTAATTAAAAAGGCTGTGTTCCGGCGTATTAAAGCGCGCTGCAGCCATTTTCCCAGCAACGGCCATCCCAACCGCGTTGCCGACCCCCTGCCCCAAGGGACCGGTGGTGCATTCCACGCCTGGAGTTTCCCCAAATTCCGGATGTCCTGGCGTTTTACTATGCAATTGGCGAAACTGCTTGAGCTCCTCCAAGGGCAAGTCAAACCCTGACAAGTGCAACCAGCTGTACAGGAACATGCTCCCGTGGCCCGCTGAAAGCACGAAGCGATCGCGGTTCATCCAGCGCGGATACTTAGGATGGTAGCGCAGCGCCTCTCCGAAAAGCACCGCCCCGATCTCCGTAGCTCCCAGCGGCAAGCCCAGGTGTCCCGACGCCGCCTTGGCAACAGCATCCATCGACAGCCCACGCGCTATTTTCGCCGCTTCCTTGAGTTCCTCGGTCTTCATGTGGGCATTATGACAAAAATTTTCTCAGTATTAAAGAAGATTCGGTAATTTTTTTAAAGGGCTAAGGGGCGCAAGCGCCCCTTAGGATCCCCTTTCCGATAGCGATTTTGTGAAATACTGCGTATTTCAGCAAAATCGCCATCGGGAAGCCTATACTAAGCCCCCCACAGATCCCTTCGGGATCGCTTTAGGGATGTGATTCCCTGATTCCGAAGGAAATCTGTGGGGGTACCTTGTATCGCCATGCCTGGTAGCGATTTTATAAAATGCGTAGCATTTTATAAAATCGCTACCAGTTAAGGGATCCAAGGGGAGCTAGCTCCCCGTGGCCCCTTAAA
>JANYDI010000096.1 GCA_025363695.1 Opitutia bacterium | reverse complement strand
AGGGGAGCTAGCTCCCCTTGGCCCTTTAATTACCTTGGCCATTTCCTTATCCATCCAACCCAAAAAAATGAACTTTCCCAAAAAACTACGCAGTGGATTTTCCCTTATCGAGGTAACCTTGGCTATTGCGATTGGAGGCCTGGTCTTGGCGGGTACGGCGAGCTTTGTGTACTCGATGTCGCAGATTTGGATAAACAGCCAAAAAAATCTTTTTTTAGATAAACACATTGAGGGCTGTATCCGCTTTTTAGAAACGCTGCTGCGGCCCAGCTCTTTGTTGCCAGAAGTCACCTACAATCCTGGAATGGAACGTCCTCCCGGCTACAGTGATGCGGATCCCAACCTGCTGGTGATAAACACGCGTGAGGCCTCGCCCCTTTTTTACTGGGGTAACGGGAAAGTAGCCTGTGGAGAGCTCATGGTAGCCCTTTATTTTTCGGAAAAAGAGGGCCTTTCAGCGCTGTGGTATCCGCTGGTTCAGCAGCCTGATGGACTTGAGGATGTTTACAAAACGCTGCTTTCGCCGCTGGCTACCAAGTACGAATATTGTTACTTTGACCGCGATGTAGGCTCGTGGAAAACCCTGGAGGAATCGCTTGAAGAATTCAGTACGGACCCGCCCGTTCCTGACCTCATAAGGCTGACCTTCAAGCACGAAGGTCAAGAACGTGTGGTGCTGATCAACCTGAGCAAAAGTATTCCTGCTGAAACTACTCAGGATGCTGCCGACGATGCTGTGCCCAGCACAGAGGCTGACGATGTCCCGAATTGATGTATATTTAATGCAAAGCGTTGGCCGTCACGTGGGCCTGTGTTGCTTGCTGTTTGCTGGGATGATTTACCTGGGGGAGCTCTATACGCTGGGAGGGGCCCTAGACCCGCTAGCCGCTATGAGCCTGAGCGCCGCAAAGCTTTTAGGCCAAAGCAGCCTGATTGTCCCCTTGGCGAGCGTTCTAGGCACAAGTTTTACGTTCTATCAGCTGCGTCAGCCTCTCATAGCGCTTAAGGCTTGCGGGCTTTCGTGGCTGAGGATCACCCGAAGCTTGTGGCTTTTGGCCCTCTTGGGGGTAGCCTTTGTTGCTTTTTGTGAACTGTGGGCGATAGACTGGGCCTTCAGTTTCCAAAGTCAAACGCATACCGCAAGCATTTACCAAAGCCCCGATGCTCAGGAACGTTGGTTTTTTGACCGCCTTCAAGACGATGAAGGCCAAGGGCTGATGCTTTCCTTCTTTCATGGCCAGACCGAAACCCAGCGTTTCCTGGCAACCCAAGCCAGCTACCAGCCTGCAAGCCAGACCTGGCTGCTACACAATGTCCGGCACCTCGTGTTTGACCAAGGCACTCTAAAACAAGCCAAGCCCTTGGTCATCTGGCAAAGCCCTCCCACGCTTGCCAGTCCAGAACGCTTACACGCGGCCCATATCCGCCCTGAAAACCTTAGCCTCACGGCCCTGTACCACCTGCATAAATTTCAAAAACCGCTGCTCCTTTGGACAAAGTTTATCTCCCTGTGGAGACCCCTACTCGCCATAGGCCTGGCGATCGCCATAGCCTCCCGTACCCTCGTACGCCCGAAACCCCTGGCCGGTATCCTCCCCGCTACGGGTGCCTATGCGGTGGTGTGGGCGTTGACGAGTGTACCGCTGTTGTTATGAAGGGAAGGAAAGGGCTAAGGGGCACTCGTGCCCCTTAGGATCCCCTACAGGTAGGCAATTTTAAAAATGCAGAGCATTTTATAAAATTGCCTACCTGGGTAGGTGGATACTAAGCCCCCCACAGATCGCGAAGCGATCCGGGTGTACATTATTTTCGATTCCAAAGGAATCTGTGGGGGCCTTAGTATCTCCCTCCCAGGTAGCGATTTTATCGAAATACGCAGTATTTCGTAAAATCGCTACCTGTAGGGGATCCTAAGGGGCGCAAGCGCCCCTTAGCCCTATCGCTTATAATACCTCCCCACATCCAGCGTATTCTCGGAGCGGTCGATGATGACAGTGGCGCAGACGTCGCCGGTGACGTTGATGGTGGTGGTGACCATGTCGAGGATGCGGTCGACGGTGGCGATGAGCAAGACGCCCTCAATGGGCAGGCCTATGGCGGAGAGGACCATCCCGAGGAACAGCAGGACGCCGCCGGGGATGCCGGCTCCACCGATGGAGGCGAGGGTGCACATGAACAGCAAAAGGACATAGTGCAGGAGCGTCAGGTGCAGGCCAAAGACTTGGGCGAAAAAGACGGCACAGGCGCCCTGGTAGATGGCGCCGCCGTCCATGTTGAGGGCGGCAGCCATGGGGATGAGGAAGCGGCTATGGCTGGGGGAGACGCCCAGGTCTTTTTCGGCCGTGTCCATAAGCAGGGTCAATACGGCCTTGGAGCTACTGGTGGAGAAGGCCAGGAGTTGAGCCGGAAGCATTTTTTTGTAAAAAGGCCAGGGTGATAGACGGCCTAGCCAGAAAATCAGGACCCCAAAAAAAGCATATTGCAAAGCGCAAGCAATGAGGATGGTCACAATGAGCTTGCCCAGGACAAAGAGGACTTGAAGGCCCTGGGTCCCGACGACAAAATAAATATAAGCAAAAACCCCTATAGGCGCCAGCTGCATAATACTGCCAATCATCGTAAAGCAAACTTCAGCGCCCTGGCGACACACGCTGATCAAGGTAGCACAGTGTTTGCGCCTGCGCTGGAGCGTGAAGCCCACAAAAAACGCCAGGAGAATGACTTGTAAGATATTGCCCTGGACCATAGACAACAAGGCATTGTCGGGAATCAGCTCGATGAGGAATCTTTTTAGCGAAAAGGCTTCCGGAGGCGGGCCTTGCGGCACGAGCGATAACATTTGCCCAAGGCCGGGTTTTAACAGGGTGGCTACGCCGATGCCTAAGGCTACGGCAAGAAAGGCCGTGGCCAAAAAAAGCCCGATAGCCTTGAGCCCGACGCGCTTGAGTTCGCCTGTGTTCTCTAAATTAGTTATTCCATAAATCAAGGTAAAAAAAATCAACGGCACCACGAGCATGCGGACCAGCTTTAAAAACACAACGCCTAGGGGCTCAAATAGGGTCGCTTGTTCTCTGAATATAAGGCCAAATAAAACGCCCAAGGCCATTGCCAGTAGGATTTTATGCCAGGCCTGAAGCTTTGAGTAAAAACGCGCCATAAAAAAGGCTTTCTAGTGAGGGAATGGACGGCTGTCCAGAAAAAAAACTGGCCTTTAGGATAATAACGCGTTACTATCTTTGTTAAGATGAGTCAGCAGCTAATTTTAGACCTTACCCTCAAAGCCCTCATGCTGGTGATGATCCTCTCTATGCCGCCAATTATCATGGCGACCTTTACAGGGCTTGCGGTAAGTTTGTTTCAGGCCTTGACCCAAATCCAGGAGCAAACACTTGGGTTTGCCGTCAAGCTGACAGCCGTGGTTGTGACGATGATCCTTGCAGCGGGTTGGATGACGACGGAATTGCTCAGCTTTGGGGATTTTATTTTCCAAAGCTTTCCACGCCTCACGCATTGATATGGCAGCGCTTAGCCCAGCCTTCACGGGTCAGATCAAGGATTTTTTCTTTGCGGCCACCTTTTCCACTACGCGGATGCTCACGCTGTTTTCCATCATTCCCTTTTTGGGCCAAAGCCTAATTCCGGGAATGCTGCGCAATGTGTTGGTGTTTGCCTTCAGTATGCTGCTGATGCCTGTTGTGTTCCATGCCTTACCAGCAGAATCCCTGACTCCCGTGGCCATAGCGGCCATTGTGGCCAAAGAAGTTTTTTTGGGCTTCCTGATGGCCTATTTTTTGTCCATTCCCTTTTGGGTGGCTGACTGCACAGGCTCCTTTATCGACAACCAACGCGGCTTAAGCATGGCTTCTACGTTTGATCCGATGAGCGGGGATCAATCCAGCCCCTTGGGCATGACCTTTATCCGGATTTTGGTAGCCTATTTTTTTAGCGCTGGAGGGTTTTTAGCCATGATAGGCCTGATTTACGAAAGCTATAGCTTCTGGCCCATTTTTTCCTATTTCCCTAAAATCGACCACAAGCTCTTTTTCTTCACCCTGGGGCAGACCGATGCCATGCTCAAGCTGATCATCCTCTTAGCTGCCCCACTCACCATTTTGATGTTTCTGACCGACTTTGGCCTCGGGCTGATGAACCGTTTTGCCCCAAATCTGAACGTCTTTGTGCTCTCCATGGGCGTCAAGAGCGCTGTAGCCAGTCTGGTAATTATTTTCTACGCCGCCACGCTGTTTGATTTTTTACGTAACGAAACCTTTAATAGCCAGGAATTTGTGAGGATGTTAAGGCATTTATTGAGTTAGGAAAGGGCTAAGGGGAGCTGTGGTCCCCTTAGGATCCCCGAAGGGTGGTTTTAGCGGGGCCTTTTGAGTTTATACGGCGTCACCTTCGCGCTCGAGTGCTGTAGCACACGTCGCGCTAGGTTCCTTGTCTAAACCCAAAATTCCTCCGCTAAAACCACCCTTCCAAGGCAGTTCGAAAAGTACTCCCGGATCGCTTCGCGATCTGTGGGGGGCTTAGTATATGCTTCCCGATGGGCAATTTTACCATAAATGCGCTAGCATTTTGTAAAATTGCCCATCGGAAGGGGATCCTAAGGGGCATTAGTGCCCCTTAACCCTTTAACTTCATAATAAATTTCACTTCATAATAAATTTAAAGATAAATATTGAATTTATAGTAATAATCAATTATTATTGCTATCGTCATGGTTGCCCCAAAAATCCAAACACTCTGGTCGATAGCCCAGGCAAGCTCAGCCTATCGCAAGGCTCCGCAGAGCCAAGAACCCAAGGTGCCAAACTGGGAGTTGGTCGATCAGTATTTGCCCCTATTGAAGTCGATTGTTTCAAAGATGCGGATCTATTTCCCGCTCCACATTGATATACAAGATATCTATAGTATTGCCATCAGTGGACTTATCCATGCAGCCCAGCATTTTGACACCAATAAGGGAATTTATTTTGGAAAATACGCCTCCATGCGTATTCGCGGAGCCCTCCTTGACGAACTTAGACGCATGGATCTGATGCCCCGGTCGGATCGCCTCAAGGTCAAGCGCTACCAAACGGAGCTGCACGCCTTGGAGCAAGAGTACCATCGCGCCGTTACGACGCAGGAGATCCAAGAACGTTTAGCGCTGAGCAAAGAAGACTATGCTATTTTGCAGGAAAAAATCCGTCCCATCAGCCAAGTTCCCCTAGATGGTACGCTTGCCAGCAGTGATTCTGCCTCAGGCGAGGGCACCTGGAGCTTTCACGATTTGGTTTTTGACCCTACCGACCTTAATGGCCGTGACGTTGCTGAACGTAAAGATCTCCTGAAGCTTTTACGCAAAAAGCTCGAACAACTGCCAGACATGGCAAAAAAGGTGCTCATCCTTTACTACGTAGAAGACCTGAATTTGTCCGAAATTGCCGCCGTTTTCGAGCTCACAGAGTCGCGCATTTGCCAAATTCATACCCAAGCGCTGGGAATGTTACGTAAGCTGGTCCAAAAGAGTCTATGAAGAGGCGGGCTAAGTGAAAGGGCCAAGGGGCGCTTGCGCCCCTTGGATCCCCTCCGATAGCGATTTGTAAAAATGCTGCGCATTTTGGTAAAAATCGCTATCGGGTAGGCGATACAAGGCACCCTCCGGATCGCTTCGCGATCGGCTAACTCCTTTGTTTTTTGATTCCAAAGGAATCTGTGGGGGGCTTAGGTTCTGTGAAGAAATATTAATATAAGCATTTATTAATGCCACACTTAAGGAGGCCTGAAGGGCCGGCACATGATAGCCCAGGGCGTGAGCCCTGGGTTTGGCATGGAAAAAAGATTTTTGAGCCCTACATGGGCGATTTATAATAAAAGAGATTTATCGTGTGACTTAGGGGGTTTACTGTATAAATCGCCCCTGTAGGGCTCAACATCTTTTTTCTACCAGTGGACCCAGGGCTTACGCCCTGGGCTATCATGTG
>JANYDI010000065.1 GCA_025363695.1 Opitutia bacterium | reverse complement strand
TAATTGAACTACAGAAAGTTTAATGATATCCATAATATCCTTCGCCCCCTCCAGATTATATCCTAGAGGAGTGCCTTGTATTTCCTACCCAGGTAGCGATTTATCTAAAATGCGCTAGCATTTTAATAAATCGCTACCTGATAGGGGATCCAAGGGGCGCGAGCGCCCCTTGGCCTTAAGCCTCTCCGGGTTCTATAATACCGGGGACGACGAGGCAGCCCTCGCGTTGTTTGTGGGTGCAGGCTTGGAATTGTTCGTAGGAAAAGGGCGTGACGGGTTGATCTTCTTGAAGGGCTTCGGCGGGGAAAGAAAACTCGGTGTGCGCGTGCGTCATGGGCGTGAGGCCGCTGGGAATGGCAACAGCATTGATTTTTTCCATATAGGCCAAAACGCGCTCAATTTCATGCATATAACGTTCACGCTCTTGAGGGGAGAGCTCCAGGCGCGCCAGCTTGGCGATATGGTCAATATCAATATGTGTCGTCATAGGGATCCGCTGCGTACGCTAAAGGGTGTCGTTTTCAGGGCGGCGATGAGGGCTTCGAAGACCTCCTGGACGGCGCCGCTGGTGAGCGTTTCCGTTGTGGAGCGGAAACGTAAGGAAAAGGAGAGGCTTTTTTGCCCTTCCGAAACGCCTTGGTAGACATCGAAGAGGTTGATGGCTTCGATGTCAAACTTTTTTTCCATTTTTTCAAGAATAGACCGGGTAAGCGCTCTAAGGGTTTTCGTAAGTTCTTGCGCTGGAGTAGCTTGCGGAACCAAGAGGCTGAGGTCCTTGCTGACGCAGGGGAAGGGCGAAAGCGCTTTGGCTTGCGGACGGCTTGGAGTTTGACAGCCTTCAGGTATCCAGATTTGTCCGGCTAAAACAAGGGACTGAATGCCTAAGCGACTGAGATGCAAGGGGTTAAGTAGGCCGACTTGACCAAAAACACCCGAAGGGCTCCGTACCTGTGCGCTGTGGCCGGCTTGCCAAAGGCCTAAGGTTTCGGGAACGCTCCAATCGCCGGAAGTTTTAAGAATGTGCAAAAACTGCTCCATCAAGGCCTTAGCATCGAAAAAGTCCGGAATTGTAGGTGTTTTCCAACTCGGAGGCAGTGGGTCTTTAACCCAGACAAAACCCAGGCCAGCAAAGCTTTGCAGGGTTTTTGGAGCCTGCGGCAAAAAGCAGTTGCCCAGCTCAAAGTAGCCCTTGGCGCTATTGCCATGGTCTGTATTGGTTTTTAGGGTTTTTAGCAGCCCATAAAGCAGGTGGGGGCGCATATGCGTCTGCTCCTGGTTGATAGGATTACTGAGGGCTAGACAGTCAGCATGCTCTATGTTGGCCAGATCACTGAGCGAAACAAAACTGTCATTGAAACACTCCCACAGGCCTTGGGCTGCCGCATGGGTGCGTAGGGCCCTTTCTTGGACAAGTTCAGGGTTTTCAGGCTGGACAATTCCTGGAAACGGTATGTTGACTTCCGGAATATTTTGCGTTCCATGAAGCCTGAGCACTTCTTCCACCAGGTCTATCGGACGCGTAACGTCTTTTTGCCTAAAGGAGGGCACGTGAACCCTCCAGCCTTCTGGTTGAGCCGTATTTTCGACTCTGAAGGCAAGCGCTTCAAGGTATTTTGTTGAAGCAGGAATATCAAAACCACAATGACGACGCACGAACGTAGTGTTTAAGGGAATACTTTGGGGTGTTTGCGCTGGTGTATTTTGTGTTAAACTCATGCCCTTGAGCTGACCGCTGCACAAGGTGCGTATCAGGTCCACCGCACGCGCTGCTGCTGTGCGTAGGCCCTGCGGATCGACACCACGATCAAAGCGGTAGCTGCTTTCCGTGCGTTTTGTTGACGCGTTCAGGGGCTCAAAGTGCGCAACTTCAAGGATGATAGATTTCGTGTTAAAGTCTACCTGCGTACTACTGCCGCCCATAATGCCGGCCAGCGCGACGGGACCTGAAGCGTCAGCGATGACTAAGTCATTGGCCTGCAACACTTTTTGCTCGTCGTTGAGCAGCTTAAGGCTCTCGCCAGCGTGCGCGAAACGGACGCTCAAAGTATGCCCGTTAAGCTTCTGGGCATCAAAGGCGTGCATCGGCTGACCGGTTTCCTGTAGGACAAAATTGGTGATGTCGACCACGTTATTGATGGGACGCAGGCCAAGGGCTTCTAGGTGGCGTTTGAGCCACTGAGGGCTCTCGTTTACCGTTACATTTTCGATGCGATACAGATGGTAAGCCTGGCAAGGAACCGAGTGGACTAGAATGCCTTCAATAAGGCCAAAAGCATCTTGTGGTAAAAGGGGGCTTTGGGGCAGGCTCAAAGAGCGGTCTAAATAAGCGCATAGCTCACGCGCAATGCCGCAGTGACTCAGGCAATCAGGGCGATTGGGGGTGATTTCGACGTCAAAAATAGTATCCGCTTGTCCTAGGACAGTGTCCATCCGCGTACCCAGCGTAGGAGGGTTTTCTAGGATGAGCAACCCATCGCTAAGTGCTTGCAGACCAAGCTCTTGCGCACTGCACAGCATGCCCTCGGAGGCCACACCGCGTAGCTTTGCGTTTTTAATCGTAAAGCCGCCTGGGAGCGTGGCTCCGGGCAGTGCTACGGGTACGCAGTCGCCCACTTTGTAGTTTTGGGCCCCACACACGATGCTGCGCGTGTTGCCCTGAGCATCGATAGCTACTTCGCACACGCTCAAGCGGTCGGCATTCGGGTGCGGGTCGCGCTTAAGTACTTTACCGACAACGAGTTGGTCGCAGGGCTCCAGGCCTTTGCGTAGGACGGATTCCACTTCGTGGCCCAAAAAGATTAAGGCCTCCAAGGCGACTTTAGCCTCCAGGATAGCGGGGCTGATATACGCATTTAACCACTGTAAACTTAGTTTCATTAAAAATTAAGGTATTTGCTGCAGAAGCACATTCCTGCGTTCCAAAATAGCGTTAAGCTTCTCATCGCTACGAGGCAGATTAAAAGATTTAAGGATATCGATATTCAGCGATTTAAGTTTTTCAAGGGATGCCGCGGATAGGCAACGCATTTCTTCAGAATCAGGGATTGTTTCGCGATCAAAGGACATTTCAGGGTATCTAAAAAGATAGTAGAAAATCTTCCATTGCGGTAATCCTTTCGAGGGAATACACCGGATTTCGCCCGAAAAATAGCGCTGAAGACTTCCGGTGGCATTGATTAAATTATACTCGATCATGTCTTTTTTCACCCTAATAACTTGTTTTATTTGAAAAGAACGTAGAACCGTAGGCGAAATATTGGGAAAACCCAAAAAACGGGAGGCTTCATAAATAGCAACGTCGAAAAACGGCGTCATTTCTTCCTCACTGGCGGGCTTAAAAACTGCCTGAACATCCCCCTCTAAGGTCAAAAGGTAGCTTTCTGGCGAATCAGATAGCTTGGACACGCCTAAAACCGAAGCAGCTTTGAGGGCTTCAAGCATGACGGAAGCCTCTGCCGCTTCCTTAATTTCGGAGTGCGGCTGATGTACAAACAAACCTAAAGAAAATAGAAGATTCTTAAGCATGACGTATTAACTAAATTGATTTAAAAAACGCAGGTCATTTGTATAAAAATGACGGATATCCTCCACCCCATAAAGAATCATGGCAATCCGTTCAACACCCATGCCAAAGGCAAAGCCACTCAGGGTTTCAGGGTCATAATCAACGGCGCGCAAGACCTGCGGATCCACCATGCCGCAGCCCATGATTTCTATCCATTCTTGGCCAACCTTGCCCAAGTGATCGGCTTTAAGATCAACCTCAAAACTGGGCTCAGTAAAAGGAAAAAAATGCGGCCGAAAACGCACTTGTGTTTTGGGGCCCAAGAGCTTACGAAACAAATAGTCCAAGGTGCTTTTTAGGTCTAAAACACTTACATTTTTGTCCACATAGAGCCCCTCAATTTGATGAAAATTGCTCGTGTGTGTAGCATCCGCCGTGTCTCGACGAAAACAACGTCCTGGAGAAACCACACGCAAAGGCGCTTGGCGCTCCAGCATGACTCGAATCTGCACCGAAGACGTATGCGGCCGCAGTGCTACAGGCTCGTCTTTTTCCGTAAAAAGCCCATGAATACGCGTATCCGAAGGAAAATAATAGGTGTCCGAAGGCGAACGCGCAGGATGATCTTTGGGCGTATTGAGCGCGTCAAAACAAAAATGTGCACGATCAATCTCCGGTCCAATAACGCTTACAAAGCCGATAGATGCTAGGATTGAAAGGATTTCGTCCCGAACCTTAATAAGCGGATGCACACCTCCAAATGGCGTAGGTGCAGGCAAGGACGGATCCGAAATCGGCGCTCCTAATTTAACTTCTAAATCTGCCGAGGCAATGCGCTCTTGGCAAGCCTCTAAATACTGCTGGACAGCTTCCTTGGTCCGATTAATACGCTGCCCAGCCTCCGGACGCTCCTCCTTAGGCAGCTGCCCAAGGCCCCGCGTCAACACCGTAAGGCTCCCATTGGGCCCAAGCAGCCCCGCCTTCAACGCCTCCAGCTGCGCAGGCGTATCCACGCGCGTAGCCCGCGCTTGGCTCAAAATGACTTCAAGTTGTGTGTGCATGGAAAGGAGGAGAGAAGGAGAAGGGAGAAGAAGGGCCAAGGGGAGCAAGCTCCCCTTGGATCCCCTAACTGGTAGCGAATTGTTAAAATGCAGAGCATTTTAAACAATTCGCTACCAGGCAGGGTGGATACAAGGTACTCTCTCGATCGCTTCGCGATCAGGGTTACTCGAACCGACCTGCAAGGGCGGTTTAACGGAGGCATTTTGACGTTTAGGCAAGGAAGGGAAGTGCGTAGCGCACTACGGTGCGTGAGTCACTTCCATGACGCCGCATAAACTCAAAAGACCCCGCTAAACCTTGGCTTCGCCTAATGCGATCTTAGCCCTCTCAACAACCGCGGCAAAAGCTGCGGGCTCGTGAATGGCCAGTTCGCTCAAGTTTTTGCGATCCATGATAATGTTGGCGGCATTGAGCCCAGCGATGAAGCGGGAATAGCGCATGCCTAGCTGGCGGCAAGCGGCGTTAATACGCACGATCCAAAGCCTACGAAAGTCTGATTTACGCTTTTTGCGGTGCGCATAAGCATAGACCTGAGCGTGCTCGACGGCGCCAATGGCGTAGCGGTAAAGCCGTGATTTATTGCCAAAGTATCCTTTGGCCAATTTTAGAATTTTTTTGCGACGCCTGCGCGTTGCTTGTGGATTGGTTACTCTAGGCATGTTGAATGAAAACAGTAATAATAAAACTCTCTATTGGGTCGCCCAAGGGAAAGTTCCCCTTTTTTACCCAGGAAGAGACGAAGGTTTAGAAGGCGCCAATAATGGCCCGCTTGATTTGTTTAACCAGACCCAGGCAGACGGTTTTGTCCCGTTGATAGGAGCGCTTTTGCTTAGTAGTCTTGCTGCTACGCATGTGATTACTATTGGGGCTGCGGCGTAAAACGCGTCCTGTGCCTGTTATTTTGAAGCGCTTAGCAATAGATTTATTCGTTTTTTGCATGGTCGGGCGCTAGACAATAGGAGTTTTTTGATTTTGTCAAGAAAAGTTTTCTAAAAAAACAAGATTGACACATACTTGAGAAGTTGTGTAATCTGCATACCTTATGTTTGCCGCACCTTTCGCCTTTATTGGAAATTTAAGACCTTCAGAAATCATCATTATTTTACTGGTTGTGCTGATTCTTTTTGGCGCGGATCGCTTGCCCAAGTTCGCTCGTAGTCTGGGTCGGTCGATTCGAGAATTTAAAAAAGCGGCCTCCGAAATGTCCGAAGAGCTCGATGCCGGTTTGCAGGCCGATGAGTCTAAACCAAAGGAAGTAAATTCAGAAAAAATACCTTGACAGCGTGGCCCAATCTGTCTACCAAGAACGGGTATCGGATCGTGGCGCAGCCTGGTAGCGCACTTGCATGGGGTGCAAGGGGTCGAGAGTTCGAATCTCTCCGATCCGACCATAGCCTTTTTAAGGGCTTTTTATGCACTTGCCTTGGTGGCTTTTATTCATATTTCCGTGTTGGGTTTTAGGGGTTTCCGAGCCGTCCCCGGAGGGTTCTTCCGCGCCGCTTACAGCCAAGGAAGCGGTTATATTAGGGACCGTTCAGGGCGTGACGGAATTTTTGCCCGTCTCGTCGTCAGGGCACCTCATGCTTGCCATACAGGCCATGAAAATTCCAAAGGCTCGCCAAAACTCACGAATTTTGGGCCTTTTGTGTATCCTTTTTCAGGGCGCTAGCGCTTGCGTGGTCCCCTGGGTACTGCGTAGGCGTTTGAAGGATTTTCTTCCCGGATTATTATGGAAAAAACTTTTCCTTATTATGTTTTTAGGTACTTTTCCAGCCGCCACGCTGGGGTTTTTACTTAAGGATTTTACTGCAGAAAACCCAGAAAATTCCCTCAAAATTGTGTCTTACCTGCTGCCGCTAGGAGGGCTCTACATGGGGCTTGTCGAGCTTTGGCGTCGTCGAAATCGTCCGACAAGCCCCCAAAACTCCAAAAGTTGGACAACGCTTTCGTGGCGCGAGGCTCTTTTTGTCGGACTCATGCAGTGCGTCGCCTTGTGCCCGGGAGTAAGTCGGTCAATGATGACGCTGACAGCAGGCGTTTTATTAGGGCTTCCTCTCGCTGAATGCCTAGAACTCAGTCTGCTCTTGGGTTTCGTTATCGTCTCAGGCGTATCGGGTTATGCACTGATAAAAAACTGGGAATTAGATCCTTCCGTTTTCTATCCACTATCCTTAGGCTCTTTGGCTGCTTTTTTAGCGGGATTATCCATGATTTATTGCGCAATCAAGCTTATAAAAAACTACGGCCTTATGCCTTTTGTTTTTTATAGAATAGCCATAGGGGTGTTTTTGCTGGCAGTTTTGTAAAAGAATAAGGACTAAGGGGCACTCGTGCCCCTTAGGATCCCCCTCCGATAGGCGATTTTTAAAAATGCTAGCGCATTTTATAAAAATCGCCTATCGGGCAGGAAATACTAGGTTCTGTGAAGGAAATTTTTTTAAAATAGAGCTCTTGCATAACCCTAGGGCGTGTGATCGATTAAATTTAAAACCTGTTTTAAGGAATCTGTTAGGGTTGATAAATTCTATTAATTTAACCAATAATCAAGACCACACTTTGGGAGGCCTGAAAGGCCGG
>JANYDI010000058.1 GCA_025363695.1 Opitutia bacterium | reverse complement strand
AGCCCTGGGTTTGATATGAAAAACAAACCGGAGCCCTGTAAGGGCGGCACTCAGAATTTGAATACGAGTGTCGCCCCTGTAGGGCTCAAAAAATTTTCACCTGTAAACCCAGGGCTTACGCCCCGGGCTACGATATGCCGGCCCTTCAGGCCTCCTTATGTGCGTTTTGTTGATAGCTTAATTGATCACACGCCCTAATTCTGATGCTATTTTTGTCTTTAAAAATCACATGCGTCTAAGTCTATCGTGCTGAAGGCAGTCTAACTTTTTGATTCAAAACACAAAATGATCGCCCTGAAGGGGCGAAGGATGATAGCCCAGGGCGACTCTTGGGTCGCCCTGGGTTCTGGTAGGTAGAGATTTAGAGCCCTACAGGGGCGATTCAATAGAGTTGATATAGAGCATATATTTTAAATTTTATTGCAATATTTTGTTAATTTTAAGATAAATTTAATACATTTTAAGAATCGCCCCTGTAGGGCTCTAGTCTTTTTTCACAGCAAACCCAGGGCGACCCAAGAGTCGCCCTGGGCTATCATCCTTCGCCCTTTCAGGGCGATCAAAGTGTACTTTGTTGTTGATAAACAACTTATATGTATGTGATTTTAAATACAAAAATAGCATCAGAATGATCGTATTGTATTTTTTATATAACAACAAACCACAGTTAAGGAGGCCTCCCATAGTGTGGTTTAAATAAACACTTATATTGATAATGTTCGATCGCGAAGCGATCTGTGGAGGCCTTAGTATCACCCTTCCCGATAGGCGATTTTTATAAAATGCATCGCATTTTTAAAAATCGCCTATCGGTAGGGGATCCTAAGGGGCGCCAGCGCCCCTTTCCCTTTCCCTTTCCCTTTCCCTTTCCCTTTCCCTTTCCCTTTCAACAAAATTTCCCCACAAAAGAGATTGATTTCGGCGCCTACAGCCTTTAGGGTGGCTGGCTTATGGGGACACTACCAGGGTTTCGGCAATTTTTTCCACAGGAATGCGCGTTACGTGATAACATTTTTGATACGTGGCGGCGAACGGCCAAGGCCTTTGCTTTTCAGCCTTATGAGGCGCCCACATTGGAACCGCTCGAATTATATATCGAAAAATCCGGCCAGGAAGTCGTCGACCAGCTCTTTTGTTTCCAGGACAAAGGCGGTCGGGCTATCGCGTTGAGGCCAGAGCTGACGCCCTCTTTGGCGGCGATGGTGGGAGCAAAGGCAGCGGCTTTGAAGCGGCCCATCAAGTGGTTTAACGTGGGTGAGTGCTACCGCTACGAACGCCCGCAAAAAGGGCGTTTGCGAGCCTTTTATCAATTCAATGCCGATATCCTGGGAGAAGCCGGTCCTGGAGCCGATGCGGAGCTCATAGCCCTGATGATCACTACGTTTCAGAACTTTGGCCTCACCGAGCAACAGGTCCATATCCGCCTGAGCGACCGAACTTTGTGGCTACAGGCGCTGAGCAGCTGGGGAGTCCCGCAAGAGCAGCTTTTTGCCGTCCTGAATATTATTGACAAGCGCGAACGGGAAGCAGCCCAGCAGGTCATTGCAAAGCTAGAAGCCCTACATCTTGAAGGTGAAAAACTCCTACAAGCTATCGATCACCTCAGTAGTCTGCGCAGCCTACAAGCCATTGAAGCCTTTTTAAACACCAACAAGCACCATGAGCCCTTGATTAGCCGCCTGGAGGACTGGAAGGTCCTCATGGCCCAACTGGAAGCCATGGAGCTGCTTCCCTTTATTACGATCGATTTGGGCATTGTCCGAGGACTTGCTTATTATACCGGTTTTGTCTACGAAGCCTTTGAACGCAGTGGCCAAGGACGCGCCTTAGCCGGTGGTGGCCGTTATGATACCTTGGTCGAAAAACTAGGCGGGCCCCAGCTCCCAGCCGCTGGCTTTGCCATGGGCGATGTCACGCTCCAGGACTGCCTCCAAGCCCATAACTGTCTGCCTGCGCAAGCCCCCCAGGCGGCAGTGTTCATCGCCATTACCGAGGAATCGCTACGCCCACAAGCCCTGCGCCTCACCCAACAACTCCGTCGCCATGGCCTGCAAGTCCAGGGCACCCTTAAGCCCACCAGCCTCAACAAGCAACTCGAACAAGCCCAGCACGTAGGCGCCCACCACGCCCTCACCGTCAGCCCCGAAGGCCTCGTGGCCAAGGATTTACGGAACGGCCACAGCGAAGTGGTGAAGGAGGATGTAGTGGTAGAATGGCTAAGGGCTAAGGGGCACTCGTGCCCCTTAGGATCCCCTTTCGATAGCGATTTATTAAAATGCTAGCGCATTTTAGATAAATCGCTATCGATAAGCATATACTAAGCCCCCCCACGATCGCGAAGCGATCAGGATGGCGCCTTGTATCCATCTAAGCCGATGGGCGATTTTCCTAAAATGCGCCAGCATTTTAGAAAATCGCCCATCGGAAAGGGGATCCAAGGGGAGCTAGCTCCCCTTGGCCCTTAAACTTCCCTTCACTTCCTATGTCTTTTAAACAATCGACCTTCATAAGGCCTGTGTCGCTCATTTCGGGGTTGACCCTGGGGTCGCGGATCCTGGGGCTGCTGCGGGACAGCCTGCTGTTTGCCTCGCTGGGGGCTAGCGGGCTCAACTCGGCATTTTTGCTGGCCTTTACGCTTCCGAACCTGTTTAGACGCCTACTGGGTGAGGGGGCGCTGACGTCTGCGTTGATCCCGAGCTTGGCAGCGGAGGCGCAAAAAGACTGCCAAGCCACGCTTAATAGATTCTTTAATCAAGTACTGACACGGCTGAGTATCCTGATTTTGGGGACCCTGGGAGTCGTGATGCCCGGACTGCTTTGTGTACGTTATATTCCGGGCTTGAGCGAGCGCTGGTACTGGGCTGCCGATATGGGCCTGGTGCTGATGCCGTATTTGTGGCTGATATGCCTGGCGGCGGCACTCAGTGCGGCTTTGAACGTACGGCAGCGCTTTGGTTGGGCGGCGTTTTCACCCATAGCGCTTAATTTGGCGATGATTTTCGCGCTGGGAGCCGGGTTTGCGTGCGATAACGGCCCCAAACGCGCTTGGATCCTGTGTGCAGGCGTCCTTGTGGGCGGCATGGTGCAGCTGGGCATGCTCGTTTGGGCTTGCAAGCAGGAGCACTTTTGCTTCAGAATCGACTGGGGAGGCTCTGAGGCGCTTAAAAACTGGAAAAAACGTTTTATCCCTGGGCTTTGGGGTGCCAGTATTTTGCAGCTCAATAGTGTGTTTTCGCGCTTTTTGGCCTTTGGTATTGACCCAAGCGCTACGGCCGTTTTGTACCTAGCCAATCGCCTTATTGAGTTTCCTTTGGGTGTTTTTAGCAGCGCCATTGTCAGCGTGTTGTTCCCTCGCCTTTCCGACCAAGCCGCCAAAGACGATGTCCACGGCCTTGCCCACACCTACACCCAAGGCCTGCGTTACTCATTGGGGATCAGTATTCCAGCGGCTTTGGGGCTCATTGCCCTTAGTGAGCCCATTTTGCTGGGGCTCTTCCAATGGGGTAAATTTTCCAACCCCCTCATCGCCCAAGGGCCCTTATGCCTCTATGCGGCGAGTATTCCCTTTTATTCTATGAGCCTGCTGGCCACGCGCACCCTGCATGCCCTCCACGAAGCGCGTCTGCCCGCTCGCATGGCTGTCATGACACTTATCCTACATGTCCTACTGAGCCTCCTACTTTTACCCGGGTTTAAAACCTCCGGCCTGGCCGCTGCCAACCTGCTCAGTGCGCTATTTCAGTCCGTCGCCCTACACCTGGCGCTGTGCAAAAAAAACCCTCAGATCCACCCCCTGAGCGCCCTGCAGGCCCGACTCTGGCTCCAAGCCCTCCTCATGGGCGTCATCACCTACGCCAGCTGGAAGCTCTGGGCCCACCTGCTGCCCCCCTCCAAGCTCAGCCTCCTAGGCGCCCTCGTCGTGCTTATCCCACTCGGCGTTGGCGTGTACGGCGTGGGGGTTGGGAAGGGGAAAGGAAGGCCAAGGGGAGCCAGCTCCCCTTGGATCCCCTATTGATAGGCGATTTTTAAAAATGCGATGCATTTTATAAAAATCGCCTATCAAGAAGGGTGATACAAGGGCCTCCCATGGGCGCGCCGAAGCCTTGGCGAAGGCGGCACAGATCGCTTCGCGATCGGTTGCTGTCAATAAAAGGGGGGGATTGGGGTTAAGGCGTGTGAACAATTAACTAAACTTAAAAACACAAAATGAGAGCCCTACAGGGGCGATTCATTAAAGTGTACCAAAATCTTGTTAAATATATTCTATATATTAAGTTGTGAGAATCGCCCCTGTAGGGCTCTAAATCTTTTTTCTATGCCAAACCCAGGGCTAAAGCCCTGGGCTGACAAGCATTCGCCCCTTCAGGGCTCTCATTTTGTGTTTTGAATAAATAGTTATATTATCGATTAGGAGCACGCCTTGTTATAATGTTTTTAAGGTTTTATGATATATTTTTCAGGTTTTTAGCGTTTTTTCATGAAAAAGCCCTGGATTTTGATATCCAGGGCTTTAAGCGTGAAGTATTCTCAATAGATTTTTTTAAGTTTTAAGCGTGTAAGGGCGATTCTCTTGTTGATTTATGCTTGTAGGCTTAGGCTTTTTTATTTATTTATTAAATTTTATTATGTATCAAGTCGAGAATCGCCCTTACGGAGCTCTAAGGTTTTATTTAGCTAACCTATCTTTGTGTAAAGATAGGGGGTCAGGACGCCCGAGAACACGTATTCACTATCTGAGTTCTCGGGCTAGATTCGCTTCTTAAGCCGGCGAGAAAGGGTTGTCGTGAGTTCCCTAGTACAGAATCCGGGCATTATTTCGAGTAAAAGAGCTTGGTCGTTTTGAGTTTTCATGATGATTTTTTTGTTGCTGGCCAACTGGGATTTGTCCCTGTCCCCATAATTATACCAAAAAAATATCGATTGTCAAGGAGTTTTTTAAAAAAAATTAAATTTTTTTCAAAAAAAGTTTAGGGCGTAAATGAGAGGTTGGGGTTGATAGAGTGCCTAAGTTGTTGATTAAAAACACACTTAAGGAGGCCTGAAGGGCCGGCAGATACGTAGCCCAGGGCGTGAGCCCTGGGTTCCAGTAGAAAAAAGATTTTGAGCCCTACAGGGGCGACACTCCTATTTTCTGGAATTTTCTTGTGTGCCGCCCTTACAGGGCTCTGGTTTATTTTTGATCCCGGACCCAGGGCTCACGCCCTGGGCTACGTATCTGCCGGCCTTTCAGGCCTCCTTATGTGTGTTTTGAATAAACAATTTAGGGCGTGTGATCAATTAACTAAGCTTAAAACCACAAAATGAGAGCCCTGAAGGGGCGAATGCTTGTCAGCCCAGGGCTTTAGCCCTGGGTTAGGCATAGAAAAAAGATTTAGAGCCCTGTAAGGGCGATTCTCATAATCTGATATACAGAACATACTTAACAAGATTTTGATATATTTTAATGAATCGCCCCTGTAGGGCTCTGGTTTATTTTTCACCGTAAACCCAGGGCTAAAGCCCTGGGCTAACAAGCATTCGCCCCTACAGGGCTCTCATTTTGTGGTTTGTTTTTAAATAATCGTTTATCAATACTAATGGATCTATTAAAACAGGTTTTAAATTTAATTGATCACACGCCCTAGATTAATGGGGTTTTTCAAGGTAAATTAAATGAAAAAATCGATCCCGTAGGGATCGAGAGGATGGGTCTTGTATCGCCCTTCCCGATAGGCAATTTTACCAAAATGCGCTAGCATTTTGTAAAATTGCCTATCGGTAGGGGATCCAAGGGGCGCAAGCGCCCCTTGGCCCTTTTAAACTCTATTTTTTAGATTGAGCTCCATCGCAAAAGCCTTATAGGGTCTTTGTCGCATGCTTACCTTTATTCTCAAACGTGTGGCGCAGTCGATTCCGGTTTTGCTGGGGGTCGTGACGCTTGTATTTTTTATGACGCGTTTGGCGCCTGGGGGGCCCTTTGATAGCGAGCGTGCCTTACCTGAGGGCATGAAGGAGAGCCTTGAGCGGCATTATCGCTTGGATCAGCCTACGTATGTGCAGTATGCGTACTTCCTCAAACACTTGGTTTTGGAGGGGGACTTGGGGCTGTCCTTCCGTTATCCGGCCACACGGGTGAATACTATCATCAAGGAGACTTTGCCTGTGAGTTTGGAGTTGACGCTTTGGTCGCTGTGTGTGGCTATGGGCCTGGGGGTGCTTGCGGGGCTTATGGGAGCGCTTAACCCTGGTGGTTACTGGGACAAAGTGGGGGTGGGGGCGACGACGCTGGGGATGTGCCTGCCGACCTTTGTTACGGGGCCCTTATTGATTTTGGTATTTGCCATCAAGCTGAATGGGTTTCATGCCTCAGGGTGGCATAGCCTGGGAGATCGTGTCTTGCCGGCCTTGAGCTTGGGGTTTTTTTATGCCGCTTATGCAGCGAAATTTATCCGTACCAGCCTGGTGCGGGCGCGATCACAAGATTATATCCGTACGGCCCGAGCTAAAGGGCTGGGAGAGCTGCGGATTTTTCTGGTCCATGGGCTGCGTGGGAGTCTGGGTCCGGCCCTCAACGTTATGGGCCCGATTGCAGCGGCCATGGTTAGTGGTTCCTTTGTGACCGAAACGATTTTTAACATCCCGGGTTTGGGCTTATTTTATGTGACCTCTGCCTTTAACCGAGACTATACGCTTATTATGGGCACCGTCATCGTCTACGCCGTGGCGGTTGTGGGGTTTAATCTGTGTGTGGATATCCTTCAAGCCTGGTTGAACCCATCTCAAAAATTGCAGTGAGTTTTAGGGGGGCATTGGGGTTTGGGACGGCGTCATTGAAGTGACTCACGCACCGTAGTGCGCTACGCACTTCACTTCCTTGTCCGAAGCCCCAATGCCCCCCTAAAACTGGCCTGAAGTAGTTCGTGTCATCAATTAACTAAGCTTAAAACCACAAAATTTTTGTGGTTTGTTTTTAAATAATTATTTATCAACCCTAATGGATCCCCTAAGACAGGCCCAAAAAACATAAGCTTGCCTTTACTCCTACAATTGTACAAATATAAGCAATATGCTAAAAAAAGTAAAGGCTGTTTTACTGATTATTCGCGACGGGTGGGGAGAAGCCCCTACGGATACCGATGACAGGTATAACGCCCTAAGGCAAGCAAAAGCTCCCTGCGCCCTGGCCCTAAAGCAGCAGTGGCCGCATACAACCCTGAAGACCTGCGGACGGGATGTTGGTCTGCCCGAAGGCATTATGGGAAACAGCGAAGTCGGGCACCAAAATATAGGCGCTGGCCGTATTGTCCTACAGGAACGCGTTCGCCTCGATGCGGCCCTAGGAAAGCTTCAGGTTGAAAATACCGCTGCGCTCGAAGCCCTCAAAAAATACGCCACCCATGGACGTGTACACCTCATGGGCCTGCTTTCGGACGGCGGTGTGCATTCAGCCCTAGCACACCTCTATGCCCTTGTCGCTATTTTAAAAAATGCCGGACTCACGTCGATTTTCATCCACGGATTTACCGACGGACGCGATACGCCTCCTCAAAGCGCCCTAGGCTACGTGCAGGCCTTAGAAACGCAGCTGACTCAGCTGGGGGCCGGAACGCTAGCCAGCTTGTGCGGACGCTTTTATGCCATGGACCGCGATGAACGCTGGGACCGCGTCCAAAAAGCCTACACGATGCTTACCGGAGACGCTACAAGCTCCCAAAGCCCTCAAGAAGCCCTCAAAGCCTACTACCTTTCCGCAAAAGACCCCGTCAGTGACGAATTCCTCCCTCCCCTACGCTTCGCTGAAGGGGATTCCCGTATCCAAGATGGCGACGCGGTAGTCTTTTTTAATTTCCGTGGCGATAGGCCCCGTCAGCTCATCCAAGCCTTTGTGGACCCCAACTTTTCCGCCTTTCCACGCCCCCGTGCTCCAAAAGTCTTTTTTGCCACCCTCACGGACTACCAAGAAGGCCTGTGCCCGCAGGTATTGTTTCCAAAAAAACCAAAAATGCAGGACACCCTAGGCGAAGTCGTCTCCAAGGCCGGTCTTTTGCAGTTCCGTTGCGCTGAAACGGAAAAATACCCCCACGTCACGTTTTTCTTTAACGATTACCGCGAAGACCCCTTCCCCGGTGAAGAACGTTGCCTCATCCCCAGCCCCCGAAACGTCCCGACCTACGACTTAGCCCCTGAAATGAGCGCAGCAGCCGTCACCCAAGCCACCAAAGCCGCCATCCTTTCAGGCCGCTACGCGCTCATCGTCGTTAATTACGCCAATGCTGACATGGTCGGGCACACGGGTTCCCTCCCAGCCACCATAGCCGCCTGCGAGGCCGTCGACGCCGGCGTCCGTGAGCTCCTAGACGCCATCGATGCCACCAACGGCCAAGCCCTCATCACCGCCGATCACGGCAACGCCGAAATGCTCTGGGACCCAGACTCCCACAGCCCCCACACCCGCCACACCTGCAACCCCGTAGACATCATCCTCTACGGCCCCGGCCTCCAAGGCACGCGGCTTAGCCCCGACGGCCGCCTAGCCGACATCGCCCCCACGGTTTTGGCATTGATGGGACTACCAAAGCCAGAAGCTATGACCGGGCAAAATTTGATAAAGGGCCAAGGGGAGCAAGCTCCCCTTGGATCCCCTTTCCGATAGCGATTTATTAAAATGCTTTAGCATCCCAATGCTAGCGCATTTTAGATAAATCGCTATCGGGAAGCCTATACAAGGACCCCCCCGGATCGCTTCGCGATCGAGGGAGACCTTAGTATCACCCTCCCCGATGGGCAATTTTTATAAATACGTAGTATTTTAAAAATTGCCCATCGGAGGGGATCCTAAGGGGCACAAGTGCCCCTTAGCCCTTTAACTCAACCTTCCCTTACTCCCTTACTCAACCCTCTCATGCACAATCCTGTTCTTTTCATTACTGGAGGCGCGCAAGGCATAGGCCGGGCCTGCGTGGCGTTATTTTTGGAAAAAGGCTATAAGGTCGGTCTTTTTGACCAGCAGGTGGCGACGGCCTTTGTTGGGGAGGAGCGCGTGCAGCATTTTTTGGGGGATACTACGGACAGCGCTGCGGTCGCAGCGGCTTTGGAGGCTACGGTGGCGCGCTTTGGACGCCTGGATGTGCTGTGCCCTTGTGCGGGGATCCATGAACTGGGGACGCTTTGGGAGGTTTCGGAAAAAACTTTTGACCGGATTTTGGAGGTCAATGTCAAAGGCGTTTTCCTCACGCTTAAGCACGGCGTCCCTTGGATGCTCCGACAAGGCAGCGGGAGCATAGTGCTGATCGGGTCCGACCAATCCTTCGCGCCCCGTGCTCAAAGCGCTGCCTATGCCACGAGCAAAGGCGCCATTGCGATGATGACGCAGTCCCTTGCGCTAGATTTAACGGGCAAAGGCATCCGTGTCAACGCCGTGTGCCCCGGAACCATCGATACGCCGTTGACCCAACGCATCCTGAAGGCCCTGAATAGGGGTCCCTTCGAGGGCCCCATGGGCAGCCCCGAGCAGGTCGCCCACTGGGTGTACTTTTTGGCCTGTGCTGAAAGCCAAGCAACGAGTGGCAGTTTGGTGCGGCTATAAGGTATAAAGGGCTAAGGGGGCACTCGCTCCCCTTAGGATGGTTTTAGGGGCACATTGGGGGTTGATGCTGCGGAATGGAAGTGACTCACGCACCTTAAGTGCGCTACGCACTTCCCTTCCTTGCCTGAACCCCCAATGCCTCCCCTAAAACCGGCTCGAAGCAATTCATAAGATACACTCGGATCGCTTCGCGATCTGTGGGGGCCTTAGTATATGCTACCGGGTAGCGATTTTTACAAAATGCTTTGCATTTTTAAAAATCGCTACCCGTAGGGGATCCTAAGGGGCGCAAGCGCCCCTTGGCCTTAAACTTAGCCCTACCCCTACTTACCACCACTACGCCCACCCCGAATCCCAGCAAAATAAGCGACAAAAAGGTACCCCTGGGCAGGTGAAGGATGCTTGCGGAGTCGGGCTCGCGGAAGCAGTCGCACAGGATGCGTGCGAGGGCATAGAGGCAGAGGAATTCTCCGGAGAGCTGCCCGGGATAGCGGTTGCAGACGTTGCTGCGCCAAAAGCGTATTTGGGTATAAATGAGCATAAACAGCCCTTCGAGGGCAGCTTCGTAGAGCTGCGAGGGGTGCCGGGGCTGAAGTGGCAGAGGGCTATGAGGGAAGATCACGGCCCAGCGTAGCGTCGTTACTTTGCCCCAGAGTTCTCCGTTGATGAAGTTTGCGATGCGACCCAGGAAAAACCCGACATTGGGAAGTGTGCAGATGATGTCACTCGTGCTCAGAAAGGGTTGCTTGTATTTCCAGCAAAAATAAAGCGTTCCCAAAGCGACACCCACAAAACCGCCATGGCTGGCCATGCCAGGCTTCCAGATTTGGAGGGCCTCCAAAGGAGGCAGGCCATAAAAAAGGACACTGCCGAGGCGTCCGCCGATGAGCACTCCGAATAAGCCCGTGGTCAGGTAAGTCGCCTGAAGTTCAGGATTTAGGGGTGAGCGCTGCTTTTTGTAGTAAAGCGATAGGAGCGCCGCGGCACTGAGTAGGCCTACAAAATAGGCCAGCCCATACCAGCGAATGGCCAAACCGGTGGACCCTATAGCCAAAGCGACAGGATCCAGATGGTGCACCCAGTAGGGGTTTTCCATAAAAAGCGGCTACTCGATGGCAAGGAGCTCGCAGTCAAAGATCAGGAGGCTTGAGGGCGGGATTTTCCCTGCAGCACGATCTCCATAAGCAGCTCCCGGAGGGGCATAAATCATAACGCGTCCGCCAGCGCCGATTTTGGATAAGCCGCCTGAAAAGGCCTTGATCACCTGTCCCATGCCAAAGGAAATGGGTTCATTGCGATCCTTAGAACTGTCAAAAACCGTGCCGTTGGTCAGCGTGCCGTGATAGTGTACGTTTACGGTATCGGTATCTTTGGGATGCGGGCCTTGTCCTGGCTCGATGATTTTATAATAAAATCCGCTACCATCTTCCCTAGCCTCTTCTTTTACGGCTGGATCTTTTACCAGCTCAGCCAAAAACGCGGCATTTTTTTCTCTATTAGCAGTGATTTCTTTTTGCATTTCAGTTTCTATTTGCTGGGTGCGTTTTTGAATGAAAGCCTCGATGCTTTCTTCGCTAAACGTTTGAGCAGGTTTTTGGTTACTCAGTCCTAAACGGACTCCGTCAAGAAAAGCTTGTTGTTCCTCCTTTGAGGGCTTCCAGGGGTTGATTGGCGATTGCATGGCCAAAATAAATCCGAGGGCTTCAGTGTCTTCGGGGCCCAGCGGCTCGAGGGGCTCATTTTTTTCCATAGCCGCCTCACGCGCTTCGATACTATTTTGCATTTTAAAGATAAACTCGATGGGATTTTTCCCCTGAATGGCACCTTGCATGCCTGCTGAGGCGGCCGTCAAAATGGCATCGAGCTCCGTGTTGCTCCACTGATAGCGTCCAAGCTCATGCGTCATGGAATGGCCTAGGTGAGTAAACACCGCCACTTCATCAGCAGGAGCCTGAGCACCCTGTTTTTTGGGGGCTACTTCATTTGGCTCACTTAAGCCTTTCTTGGGACTTGTGATTTTCGGTGAATCAACGATAGGCCTCGAGGACTTACCCATGTTCATGAAGTAGTAAGCCATACTGATAAACACCGCAACAAGCACCGTAACTAAAAGATTTTTCTTTCGCATAATAGCGCCATACCAGCAGCAGATGCACCAAAGGTCAAGCCTTTATTGTTTGACATAAAAATATTTTTCTGTAGTATCTGTTTCTTACCCCCCTCATGAAATTATTAAAATCTCCTCGAATTTGGTTGCCTTTTTTAGGAGCCATAATCACCGTTCTTTGCCTTTTGAGCGCAGAAGCTTTGATGGGCTTTTTTAACAAAAAAAGGCTGGAAAAAGCAAGCCCCACCGTCTTATGGGCGCGCTCCTTTATGTTTAACTCGGGAGGCATATTTTTCTCCCAGGTAGGAGAAGACATGGCCCTGGCCATTGTTTTTGCTGATAAACTTTATGACCGCTGCTGCTACGTAGACGTGGGGGCTTACCACCCCAGTACCCTCTCGGTGACGCAGTTTTTCTATAAACGCGGATGGCGCGGGATGAACATTGAGCCCATCCCAGAGCTATGGCAGCAGTTTCAGGATCATCGGCCTGAGGACATCAACCTTCAGCTCGCAGCCAGTAATAAGACAGGAGTTAGCATATTATATCAGTCGGACTCCAAGGAAGCCTCCACCCTGAGCCCTGAGCGTAATGGCTTGCTAACCAACAACTTAGGTATCAAAAGCCGGGCCATCACGGTAGACCTATGCCCCCTAAGCACCCTCATCGAAACCCATATTCCGGGACAAGAAATCGCTTTTCTGAAAATCGACGTCGAAGGCGCTGAACGTGAAGTGCTCGAAGGCCTGGACTTCAAGAAACATCGCCCCTGCGTCATCCTCGTAGAAGCCCGCGAACTCAATACCCACGAAAAAAGCCACAGCTCCTGGGAACCCCTGCTCACCGATGCTGGCTACCTCTTTGTATTCGACGATCAACTCAACCGCTACTACATCCGCCCCGAAAGCAAGGCCCAACTCCTCCCACGCTTCGAGGTCGTCCGCTGCGTCTTCCACGCCATGGCCACTCCCAATCGCCACTACGGCGAACCGTTGTTCTTTTTGTTCGACGAAGACGTTAAGGAAGGAAGGAAGGGCCAAGGGGAGCTTGCTCCCCTTGGATCCCCTTTCCGATAGCGATTTATTAAAATGCTAACGCATTTTAGATAAATCGCTATCGGGAGTAGGTATACAAGGCACCCCACAGATTGTATCGCGATCGAATGTTTTTTGAATTGCCTTGGAAGGTTGGGGTTTAGCGGAGGAATTTTGGGTTCAGGCAAGGAGCTAAGCCCGACGTGTGCTTCTGCACTCGAGGGCTGCAGCGACGCAGCATCAACCCAAAATAACCCGCTAAACCCCAACCTTCGGGAGGGAGCATGATAAATCTATGGGATGTAGGTAGTGGCGTTTCACGCGGATAAGCCGAGCGCGTTGGTTGAGTTTGCGGTCCAGCTTATCCACCATGCGGTCTATGGACTTGTAAAGGTCGCCACTTTTTTCTTTCACAACCAAATTAGGGCCATTGATTTCAATAATACCACAGGCGCAGAAATTGTCCTCGCGTTTTTCGCAGGAATCTTTAGTCAGCTCGATTCTGATTCTAAGAATACGGGCTTCATGATGAAATAAACGCTGTACTTTTTCATGAACCGTGTTCTTTATCGCCTCGGTAAGGGGGAGATGCACTCCCAGTATAATAATGTTTTGATTTTTCATAACGGTCATTTAAACAGGTTCTGAGCGTCCTTTCCGGAGCTCTGAGTCAGTGTACAAAAAATAAGCTCGGCTTGCAAGGTTATTTCAAAAAAATCTGGGAATAAAGCGCCCAAGGGCTGCTGTTTTTTTCTGCTGATATTACGTATTTTCTGCGATCTACACTGAGATTTAATAATTACGCAAGGCTTTTTCGATTTTTTAAAAAACAGCTAGACATGGGGCCAAAAAAGATTTAGATAGGTAGGTATGCGTCTGCTCATTGTTTTTTCGTTGTATTTTTTAAGCCTTGTCTCGGTCTATGGACGCCAAAGCACCCCTGTAGATGTCCCCGAACTTCGGGAGCTTTTGGGCAAAGGCACCCGACAATTGCAGGCCTTCATGTACGGCTCCAAGCGGCTGATTTCCAAGGAACAACTGCTTCAAGCCAAAGCTGTCATCTACATGGATTCCTTTTTGGCCGGAGTCGGCCCTGCTAGCCTCAAAAAAGCCCGAGGCTTTGCCGTCTTGCTTCAGGACGGTAAACCCCAAGAACAAGCTCCCATTTTCTTGCGCGAGAACAGCCTAGGGCTAGGCCTACAACTCGGTGCCAAAAATGCCAGCAGTATTTGGCTGCTCATGGATGATTCCGCCTTACGCCTGCTCGAGGGCCGAAAGGTTAAATCTGGCATGGATTATGGCGCGGTTATTGGCACGGTTGGTCAAAATCATGCCCAACACCTCGAAGGTCGGCATCCGCCTTTCTACTTCTATTCCAGCGCCAAGGGCCTGTGCGTCGGCGGCTCTCTAGAAGCCGGCCACTTCAAGGACTGGGAAGAAGCCAACGCCCTCACCTCTCCAGGAAAAGCCTCCCTGTCGGCCATGCTCTACGCCTCAGGCAAGGCTAGTCCTGCCGCCGCCCCTCTGGTTACCTACCTGCAGGAAGCCTTCGAGGGACTGTTGACAGAAAATAAATCGGGCTGGCACACGGCGTATCGAGGGGACAGCGGAGAGGTAAAAGGGCCAAGGGGCGCTTGCGCCCCTTAGGATCCCCTTTCCGATAGCGATTTTGCAAAATACTACGTATTTTGGCAAAATCGCTATCGGGGTAGGTGGATACTAAGACCCTCACAGATCGCGAAGCGATCCGGGAAATTGGGAAGACGTGCTTTGAGCCGGTTTTAGCGGGCTATTCTTGGTTCAGGCAAGGAAGGGAAGTGCGTAGCGCACTACGGTGCGTGAGTCACTTCCATGACGAAGCATCAACCCAGAATAGCCCGCTAAAACCTTTTTCCTTGACGAGAATGATTTAATATTATATTCTCAGAAATGCTTATTCCTGAAGACGTGGTATCGATATGCAAAGAGGCGTGGACTTCCTTGCGGCGCAGTCATGATTTTATGAAAAATCGAGGCCTCGTGGGTGAGCGCCTGGAGCGCATGTTGGCGCTTTCTAAAAAAATCCACAATAAACACGCTGCGGATAGCCTGCAGCAGGAGTACAGGGAAAGTACGGGAAGGGTATTTACGCCTGGTAGCCATAAATTTTTGATATAACCATGATAGACCCAACAAGCTCCAGCTCTGAACAAGCCCCTTTACCTCCCCTTGACCCCAACAGCCCCCCTTTGCCCAAAGGGCTTGTGGCTACGGGCCAGACCCTGAACGGGGCTCCTGTCGTGCAAGATGCGAAGGGTAACCAATTTTTACTGATTCAATATCAAGGACAAAACTACCTCATGGACGTAAATACCGGAAATTTAGTAGACACAAATGCTGATGGTTCACCTAAGTATAACAATGATGGAACGCTTAAATTTATAGATTTACAATTATTTAATCAAGTGCAGATAAATTTGTCCGATCTTTTCTCCCAGATACTGTTCCTTATTAGGCCCTCCAGCAGCAACGAGGCCGTTCATACGAGAATGGACTCTCTTGCCCTAACGGCTCAAGAGGTGCAGCAGGCTGTGCAGCAGATGGACGAGGATAAGCGTCGCGTACTGGAGCAAAAACTGGAGCAGCTGACTTGGCTCACCCAAAAAAACAACACAACCCCACCATGATACAAGAATCTATCCCCACCAATACGAAGGCCCTTGATATTAACTTAGATCTCAGTCGTTACGGCACTTTTGCTGAAATTGGAGCCGGACAGGAAGTAGCTAGGCATTTTTTTCAAGCAGGCGGAGCCGCTGGAACTATCGCCAAGAGCATGTCAGCGTATGACATGAAGTTTAGCGATGACATTTATGGTAAAACTAAGCGCTATGTCTCACAAGAACGCCTAGAAAAGATGCTCGAACATGAGTACGCGCTCTTGGTCGATCGTCTGCGTGAAACCCGGGGCAGCGAAACCCTCTTTTTTGCCTACGCGAACACCGTTGTGGCTCAGGGCTACAAAAAACGCGCCGAATGCCACGGTTGGATGGGCTTGAGATTTGAGCATACATCACGCCTAGGTTACAATGATGTCATGATCCATGTTCGCTTACTAGACGATAGTAACGTGGAACAGCAAGACGCTCTGGGCATTGTCGGCGTGAACCTTCTGTATGCCTGCTTTTACTACTGCAAGGATCATGATTTGTTTGTAAAATCGCTGATGGACAACCTGTCCTCCAAGCGCATTGAGGTGGACATGATCTCGGTTTCGGGTCCGGATTTTGTCGACGTGGACAACAGAGTGGTCAGCCTGAAGCTTGTAGAAAACAACCTCACCCAAGCGGTTTTGTTCAATGCAGCGGGCCAGGTGGTGCAGCCTTCGGAAGTTTTTTACAAAAAACCAATTTTGGTCGAACGCGGTAGCTTTAGGCCCGTAACCCATGTCAATGTCGACATGATGCGCTCAGCCGGAGCCCAGTTTATCCAAGAAGAAGGCGTATCCGGAGAGGCCGTGATTTCAGTCATGGAGCTCACCATGACCAATCTGAGTGGAGAACAAGCGGGGCCGTTCAAAATTGACACCAATGATTTTCTTTCACGGGTAGAAACCATAAACTCACTAGGGTATTATACGCTGATTTCAAATTATTTTGAGTACTACAGGCTCAGTAATTATTTTCAGCGCTATACCAAGGAAAAGGTCGGCGTTGTCATGGGTATTAACAATTTACTAAATCTTTTCAATGGATCCTTCTATGAAGACCTTCAGGGCGGGATTCTTGAGTCCTTTGGACGCCTGTTCAAGAGTAACATTAAACTTTATATCTATCCGATGAGCGGCACCAGCTACAACAAGTACCGGCAGCTTACCCTGGATCACCCAGGCTCCTACATGCCTGAGCAGATCATTGACTCCGAGGGCGAAATCATGATCACGGCCAAAAATGTCCAAGTCGGCGTGCACCTGCGTAACCTCTATGCCCACTTGATCGAAAACCACTACATTGAGCCCATTATCGGCTACGACCCAGAAGCCAAGAGCATCAACTCGCGCGAGATTTTTGCTAAAATCAAGGCCGGAGACAACAGCTGGGAGGCCTTTGTCCCCATCTCGGTAGCGAAGGCCATCAGAGAACGAAAGCTATGGGGCTATATAGGGTAGCGGAGTCTTTTGGGTGGATGCTGCGTTGCTGCAGCCCTCGAGTGCAAAAGCACACGTCGGGCTTAGCGCCTTGCCTGCACCCAAAATTTCTCCGCTACCCCCTGCGGGCAAGTTCGAGAGGGAAAGGGTCCGAACCCCTACCCCCGGGCTGAGGAAGTTCGGAAGGAAAGGGTTCGATCGCGAAGCGATCTGGATGGGCCTTAGCATAGCCTACCAGGGTGCGATTTATTATAAATACGTAGTATTTTAATAAATCGCACCCTGTAGGGGATTCTAAGGGGCGCAAGCGCCCCTTAGCCCTTTACTTTCCAATAACACTCCCGCATGTTGCAGCGCCGAGGGGCCGTGGCGGTCGCCGATCATGCGAGCTAGCTCGGTTTTTCGTTCTTGGGAATGGGGTGGCAGGGCGAGTACCTGGATGTGAGTCGCTGCCTGAGCGTAAGTCTTGGTAACGCAGTAGTGCTGCGTGGCTTGAGCGGCTACCTGGGGTAAATGCGTAATGCAAAACACCTGACGGCCTTGGCCTAGGAGGGCTAGCTCTTGGCCGACGCAACGGGCGACCTCGCCGCCTACGTGGGCGTCAATTTCGTCAAAAACAAGGACAGGAATGCCATCCTTTAACGTTAAAGCACTGATAAGCGCCAAGTAAACACGCGCACTTTCGCCACTGGAGGCGATTTTTTCCAAAGGCTGCGCTGGATGGCCAGGGTTGGGCGCAAAATGGAAGCTCACCGCGTCTTGGCCTGTGGGCATCAAGGCCTGTGAAAGCATGACATGCACGTGCAGGTAGGCCTGATTGAGTCCTAAAACGGCCAATTTTTTGGCAATAGCGCTTTCAAAGCGCCCAGCAGCCTGCTGCCGTTGCTCGTAGAGCGCCTGGGCCAAGTGCCGAGCTGCGGCTTCCTGCGTGCGCAAAAGGTACTCCAGCTCCAGGAGCTTGCCGTCTAAGGAATCCTGCAGGGCCATGCTGCGCTCCAGGGCTTCCTTTTTCTCGCGCACCGCTTGAGCCGTGCCTCCATGAGCGTGTTTGAGCGCAAACCAGCGCTCCAGTTGTTCCTCGATAAAAGGCGCCTCGAGGCATTCTGAGGCCCTGCTGAGCGCATAAGCCTGCTGCGAAAAGTCATCCACCTCGAGCATCAAGGACTCCAAACGCTGCATAAGGGGCTGAACTTGGGGGTCCTTACCAGCATCCCGCAAGTCAAGGGCCTGCTTGCGGCACGCCTCAAGGGCCTGTGATTGCAACACGTAGTAGAGCTCCGAGGCAACCTGCTGCCGTACCCGCGCCTGCTGCAGCCCAACAGCCTGCTGCTCAAGATGGGCCACGCCCGCGTCACTCAGGTCTATTCCGGTCATCAACTGGAGAGTTTTCTTGAGGCGTTTAAGGGCTTCTGCATCCAGGCGCACGGTTTGGACGAGCGTTTGGTACTGCGCACGCGTAGCACAAAAGGCCGCATAAGCGTCTTGATAGGCAGCAGCCGATATCCCCGCAAAGGTATCCAGTAAGCCCTGCTGTTCCTTGGGGTCCAAGCAACGCATGGGCGCGCTGGGGTCATGAAAATCTATCCATAAAGCTCCTAATTGCTGCAAGAGCGTCATGGGCACCGGCTGGCCATTGATATAAGCTTTGGATACGCCCTTTGCCGATAAGGAGCGGGCCACGCACAAGCCCTCGGGCTCCAGAGGCAAAGCCTGCTCCTCCAAAAAGGCCAGCATTGCCGCATTGGGCTGTAGGACCGCCTGCGCCCAAGCCGGATGCGCTTGCGAAGACACCAAGGCCTTATCGACGCGCCCACCACGATCCGCGCTCAAAAAACGTAAGGCCCCCAAGAGTACACTTTTGCCCGCCCCTGTCTCCCCCGTGACCGCGATAAACCCGGGCTCCAGGTCCAAGCTCAGCGCCTCGATAGGCCCAAAATGCTTCAACTCCATCGCACGTAACATAAGTGTAGGGAAGGGATAAGGATAAGGGCTAAGGGGCACTCGTGCCCCTTAGGATCCCCTTCCGATGGGCAATTTTACAAAATGCGCAAGCGCATTTTGATAAAATTGCCCATCGGGAAGATTTCGAAGGAGTCCGGAGCTCTTGGCGCGACGTAGCTTTGGATTTTTATGCCTGACCTCGATGGGCATCGAGCTTTGCGTAAAACAAGATCCAACAAGCAACATCTCCTAAGGCTTCATCAGAACCCCAAACCCCCCCATTCCTAAAGTACTCGTAAACATGACTATTTTTGCCATTTTTGAAAATAAGCTGAACAGACTCGGCTCCCAAGCGTTTTGCATAGCGCGATAAACGATCAGCAAAGACCTTAGAGTGCTTTGCCCCCTGAGCAAAGCGCCCAGACGTATTTTCAACAACGACATTTAAGCGCTTAACCCCAGAAGGAAAAAACGTATCCAAAAGCTTATCGAGCTGATCTGTTTTGACCAAAAGGTTCTTTGAACCCGCCACGCCATCTTTAGTTAAAGGTAACAAATGCCAAGCCTTTTGGTTAAGATCGTAACGGTAGACATCCCAAGGCTCAACACTCACTTTCTTGGACGCCATGAGCGCTACTAAATCCCGGCCCTCTTTAGAGGGCCATTTATGGACGAAGCCATTAGGAGAATGTTCATAATTTTTTCTTTTTTCTTTGTGCAGCTTAACTCGCTCCTTGTAGTCCTCGTAACGCTTCTTGTAGTCCTCGTAACGTTTCTCGTGATCCTCTTGACGATTCTTCTTGCGAGGTTCTTCAGGAGGAGCTGGAAAATCCTTCTTAGACTGTGGGCTCCTGTCTGGAAAAAATTCCGAAGGCATATTAGGCCTGATGACCCCCATAGGACCATAGCTGCTCGTGTAAGGTAGATTCCCCTTAGAGATAACACCCTTGCCATACTCCAGTAATTCTACCGATACAGCTCCTGTTTTTGAAAAAAGCCTATCGATGTCAAAATCTTTAGGAAGCCCATTCAACTGAGTAACAATGACCAAATGCATGACGCCGCGTGGATGAAACACGTGAGCAAACTGTTCCAAATCATGGAACAAGCCACGCAAGTTTCGAGCATCTACTTTGGCAATTAAGACTTCTGGAGCATAACGCTCATGAGAATTGATACATATATCTATAGGCTGCCAGGAGCCGTTATTTCTGGCATAAAAATCGTAAGGCGTATCGGTGGTTTTGGGCTCCTGAATAAGAGATTTAAGCTGGTTATCGCTAGAAAGATCAGACCAGTGCTTAAAGGGCTTGGTCGTGTAAACCGCCCAATCCGTATCGATGTCAGCCCCCAACACAGACAGGCTCAGGACGTAGGCCACGAGGCCTGAAAAAAACCAGTATTTTTTTATATTCATCACCATTGCTTCGCCCTAAATCACTACCAGGTCACCCTCTTAATGGAACCTCTAAACCAATAGGCACCCCTAATCGGACCTATATGTTCAGAATCACAGACGCAGCCATGGCTATCGTCCTTCAACTCAATCGTCTTTACTCGCAGTTTTTCAAGCAAATAAGTCCACTCAAAGTCAAAATGCTTGCCCTCTTTCTTGGGTAGCCTACTGGGCTTAATAACAATAATCAGATCCGTAACACCCCGTGGATAAAATACGGGTGCAAATCGCTCCAAATCATGGACCAAACGCCTCAGGTTTGAAGCATCCACTTTGGCAATCAAAATTTCTGGAGCATAACGCTTCTGGGGATCAATCACCATAGACTGCCAGCGGCCCTTGTTTTTGGCATACAAATCGTAAGGCGTCTGTGTGTTTTTGGGCTCCTGAATAAAACGTTTAGCTTGAGGATCTCTCTCACTAGCCGTTGCCTCATCAAGCCAAGACTTTTTTGCCCCCAACGTAGACACACTCAAGACATAGGCCATGAGGCCTGCAAAAAACCAGTACTTTTTGCCAAATTTCATAATGGGTTATTACCTCAGAAATTAACAACTTAGTCAAGCCTTTTCGAGGATAAACTTCTGAGAATTTTAATAAATTATAACGCCCCTAAAGTGCTCAGCGCCCAGGCGTTCCCGTCAAAGACCCACCAAATCCAGGCAGCTGTCGCCAAAAACGGCCCAAAGGGCAGCTCCATATGCCGTTTGACTTTGGGGATTTTCTTAAAAAACAGCCGCAGAATCAGCAAAACAAGAATCCACGCGCTCCCCAAAATCGCTCCGCCAAAAATAGCAAACACCGTGCCCTTCCAGCCGCAAAAGGCTCCAATACAGCCCATCAGCTTCACATCGCCAAAGCCAATGGCCTCCTTTTTCAAATACACTTCAGCAATAATCGCAATCCATAACAAAAGCCCAGAGCCGATCAACAGGCCCGTCAAGGCCTGCGTCATGGCCCTAAAGCCATCTGAAATCCAAAAGCCGCCTGAAAACGAGTACATACTCGGGACCAAAAAAGCCACCCATAGCCCCAAAAACGCTCCGCCCACAGTGCAGCTGTCCGGGATCATGAGGTGGTCGCAATCAATAAAAAAAGCCACCAGCAGCAAGGCCGTAAACCCCATGCCCACTACAGCCAAGCGCGGCTCAAACTGCCACCAGCACAGCGCAAACAGTAGGCCCGTCAGCAATTCGATCAGGGCATAACGCACACTAAAGGGCTTTTTGCAACAACGGCTCCTCCCCCTCAAAAAGCACCAGCTCAGGACAGGAATTAGGTCACACCAAGCAATCCGCTTCCCGCAACCATAGCAGTAAGACGCCTTGCAGGCAACATCCTCCCCTTTCGGAAGGCGCAAGATGCATACATTCAAGAAGCTCCCGATGCAGGCCCCGAATAAAAATACCGGTATGAATATCATGGTTCGTTGTATAGGTCAAGAGGTTTTAAAGGGCCAAGGGGTGCTCGCACCCCTTGGATCCCCTATCGGTAACGATTTATTAAAATGCTGACGCATTTTAGATAAATCGCTACCGAAAAAGGTGATACAAGGCGCCCCACAGATCGCTTTGCGATCGGCGAAGACCTTAGCATGCCCTACCCGATGGGCAATTTTTATAAATACGTAGTATTTTAAAAATTGCCCATCGGAAGGGGATCCTAAGGGGCACGAGTGCCCCTTAGCCCCTTGCCCTTAATACCTCAGCCCAAATGAGAACTCAAAGTTCATCTTCTTATTCTTTTTCGTGAGGTACTGGTCGCCCTGGATAGGGAAGCCGAAGTCTAGACGTAAAGCGCTGCCCATCAAGGGGATAACGAGGCCAAAGCCCCAGTCGCTGCTGGGGTGGCCGGGGTTAAAGGTCCATTCTTGGGCATTGACAAAACCGATATCGTAAAAAAGGGCCACGCTGAGCAGGTCTATGACGTCGATCATGTATTCCACCGTAACTACCCCGAAGGAATTACCCCCTGTGGAGAAGGGAATTAGCGGGCCCTTAGGTTCTTTGGGGTTTTTATCGAGTTCTTTGGGGCTGACCATTCGGTGCCTGAAGCCGCGTAAGCTGCTACTGCCGCCCAGGAAATAGCGGTCAAAAAACGGCACACGATTGGCCTCTCCAAAGGGCGCCACGGTACCGATGCGGCCCATCAGGGAGACGGTTTGCTTGCGGTACGGATTGAGCATAAAATATTGAATACCCTTGAGCTCATTGCGCCAATATTCCGTATCTCCGCCAAAAATACCCCCAGCTACCTGAGTCATAGCATCCCAGCGATTGCCTTGCGTGGGGCGCAATACGGAATTGCGGGTATCGCGGCTCAACTGAAAGGCCATTTTTGAGGCGAGGCGATGGCCCTCTTCGTCGCGAATCAGCTTGGGCGCGTTAATGTCTACATCCGATATGGAAGTCTTTTCCAGCTGATAGCTTAGAGTTCCGTTGACTTGCTCAAAGAGGCGTTTGCGCAAGTAGACCATCGCGGCATTGCGTTTTTCAGCATAATAATCGCTATCGTAACTATTGGCATGCTGGCTGAGCTCCGTACCCAGAGCTAAACGACGATCAAACAGCCAAGGCTCCTCCAAATTCAGATACACATCATGCGATTTCGACCCAAAATTGCCCCCGATGCGGAATTTTTGGCCACCGCCACGGAACTTAGTCTTCGGACTACGGATATCAAAGCTGGGCTGAACAAACTCGATTTGGCCTTGCAGGCGATCCAAGCTATTCACACGAGCCCCCAAAGAAATCAAGGAGGAACGGTTTTCCTTTAACGCTATATGTAGATTTTTTTTGCCCTCTATCCCCGTAGCTTCAGGCGTAATGTGTACTTCTTTGAAAAAACCCGTGGCTCGCAAACGTCCTTCGCTGGCACGTACGCGTTTTAGGTCAAAAACATCGCCTGGCTGTAGGGTGATTTCCCTCAAAATCACCACAGCGCGTGTAAGCATATTTCCCTGTATGTTGATGGAATTCACCCAATTACGCTGACCTTCTTGGATGGAAAAATGCAAAGATACCGTCCTGTTTTGGATATCGACATAACGTTTCGTCTCTATTTTGGTATCCAGATAGCCATCTTGGCCATAATGCATGCGGATATTATCCTCAGCTTTTTCGACTTTTTCGGGCGAGAAAGGCTCTCCCAGCTTCAAAGCCGTAACCTTTAGGAGCTCATCGCTGCGAAACAGCTGGGCCCCTGAAAGCGTCACGTCCCGAAGCTGGTAGCAGGGCCCCTCCTCCACGCCAATAGTAATGCAGTGTTGGCCCGAATCAAAACGTTTAATATCCAGGGTTTCTTCCGGGAAACGCACATCCAGGTAACCCTGATTTTGGTAAAAAAGCTCCAAGCGCTTCAGATCCTCGGCAAAAATCGCTTTATCAAAAAACCCCTTACCTTTTAAAAAGGAAAGCAACCCACGTTTTTCAGTACGGATTTCTTTGCGCAAAAGATCTGATTTAATATGCTTATTGCCCTTGAAAACAATTTTTGAAACGCGCGCCCGCTTGCCTTCATGGATTTGATAAAGGATCTGAGCCGTCCCACGAGCCTCATTGTAAACAATAGTCTCATCAACGGTAGCACGCGTAAAGCCCTTCTTTTTGTAATACTCTAAAATGGAACGCTTGTCCTTGTGTATCCGATAATCACTCAAAACGCTATCCTTCTTGCTTTCCAAACGACGCAAAACGCCCGAGCGTCGCAGCCCACGCACCCCCTCGACCGTGACATCGCTAAGACGGTAGCCGGGAGTCAGGAAAAAAGTCAGGTCCACCTTGCCGTCCTTTTTGTCCTCCTGGACCCGAATCGCTTCAAAATGGTCCGTATTATACAGGATCTGGATGGCGTCATTGACCGCCGAAGCCGTGTACGGCTGCCCCTTGGTCAGCGGAATGATGTTTTCCAAGTAACTCCTGCTCACCGCCTCTTTGCCCAAAAATTCCGTTTTGACCTCGCCAATCACCGCCGAGGCCAAGTCCACCCGCGCTGCCAAAACAGAACTCCAAAGGAGCAGAATTCCTAAAATAAAGCGTAACATAAAAGTAAAGTAAAATAGGGGAAAATAAGGGAAAGTAAAGGAAAATAAAATAAAGGGCCAAGGGGAGCTCGCTCCCCTTGGATCCCCTACCAGTAGCGATTTTCTAAAATGCACGCATTTTAGGAAAATCGCTACTGGGTAGCAGGATACAAGGCACCCCCTTGATCGCTTCGCGATCGTGGAGGGGCTTAGTATTTCCGTTCCCGATGGGCAATTTTTATAAATACGTAGTATTTTAAAAATTGCCCATCGGAAAGGGGATCCTAAGGGGCACTTGTGCCCCTTAGCCTAAACTTTCAAAACGCGTATAATTCCTGTTAAATACGAGGCCTACCTTTCCGGTGGGGCCGTTACGTTGCTTAGCAATGACCAAATCGATGCGCTCGGATTGATCGTCGGAGGGGGTTTCCTCGGAGGATCCATTGCCGACGCGATGCAGAATGCAGACAACATCGGCATCTTGTTCGATGGAACCGGATTCACGCAAGTCAGAAAGACGGGGCTCGCGTTTTTCTCTTTCAGAATCGCGGTTGAGCTGGCTGAGTACGACGATCGGGACATTGAGCTCCTTAGCCATCGCCTTGATACTTCGTGAAATCTCGGATATTTGCTGCTCACGCGGCGTTCTGCTGTCCGTGCCTGAAATCAATTGCAAATAATCGATAATAATCAGGCCCAAATCCATCCGAGACTTAAAACGCCGCGCCTTGGCTCGAAGCTCCAAAATATTCAGCCCCCCTGAGTCATCGATCCACAACGGCGCTTCTTTCAGGCGTTTAGCGGCCTTGAGCATATCCGTTTTTTCCTCATTGCTCAAAAAACCATCGCGCATGCGCTTCATGTTGATCCGTGCATGGCTCGAAAGCAAGCGCATGGCCAAGGACTCCGTGTTCATTTCCAAACTAAAAACAAGCGTGGCTGCTGGCTTTACCCGCTGCCCAGGCGGCACCACTACGTTTTCAGCTAGATTCATCGCAAAAGCTGTTTTCCCCACGGAAGGCCGCGCCGCCAACACGATCATTTCCTGCGGATGAAAGCCAAAGGTCATCGAGTCCAGGTCCTTGAAGCCGCTCAAAATCCCATGATTGGGCTTTTTTTGCTCAATCAGCTGATAAACCAAGCTCACGACTTGGTCGACCGAATCCTTGACGTGCTTGGCGCTCTCCGAAATACGATCTTCGCTGATTTTGAAAAATTCCTGCTCTACCTCCTCCAAAAAATGCTCTAGGCTATTTTGCTGACTGTAACAATTTTCTACCGTCTTGGAAGCGGTACGAATCAAGCGCCGCAATAGGTATTTATCCCGGACAATTTGCAAATAATACGGAGCATGCCCCGTCGTCTCAATCCACTGCGTCAAGGCATTGATCCCCGCATGGCCCTCCACGCGTTCAAAATCCCCCTGTTTTTGCAGCTGATTGGCCAAGGTAATGTCGTCAATCGGCGTCCCCACGTCATAAAGCGCTACCAAGGCCTTATAAACACTCTGGTGGCTCCCCTTCAAAAATGACTCCGGGACCAAGCGCGCCTCTATGCAGCGCGCCAGCATCTCCTGTCCCCCCTCCAAGATGCAGGCCCCCAGCAGGGCACGCTCCGCCACAACGTCGTGCGGCAAAACACGCCCCGCCGGTGCTGCCGGTGTTTCATGTTCTAGGGTCATAGGATTGAAGGTTGAGAGAAAGTAAAGGGCCAAGGGGACGCTGTCCCCTTGGATCCCCTTTCCGATAGCGATTTATTAAAATGCTAGCGCATTTTAAGTAAATCGCTATCGGGGAGGGTGATACAAGGCACCCCACAGATCCCTTCGGGATCGAGATAAGCGTACACCCGGATCGCGAAGCGATCTGTGGGGGCCTTAGTATATCCTTCCCGATAGGCGATTTTTATAAAATGCACCAGCATTTTTAAAAATCGCCTATCGGAAAGGGGATCCCAAGGGGAACGAGTTCCCCTTGGCCTTAGCATTAACACTTCTAAACTTCCACTACTGCATTCTCCGAAACGATCTCGAATTGCAACTGAGCGCTGACCTCGGGGTGCAGACGGATCTTCGTGGTGTGTTGCCCGAGCGCCTTGATGGGCGTGTGCAGGGCAATGTCCTTGCGATCGATGTGAATGGCCGACTCGGACTCCAGGGCCTTGCTGAGTTCCGCGGCGGTAACGGCACCGTACATGCGGCCTTGGTCGCCTGTTTTGACGCGAATGACCAAGCGCAGGGCTTCTATCTGGGCGGCAATGGCCTGGGCTCCTCCGAGCTCCTTGGCTTTGCGTTCCTGACGCCGAGCTTGAAGGGCCTCGATTTGCTTACGATTGCCCTGGGTTAGGGGAATCGCTTTGCCTTTAGGCCCTAGAAAATTACGGAAATAGCCAGCTTTTACCTCTACGGATTGCCCCTCGTCGCCAAGGTTGCTTACTGGCTCTAATAATAGAATTTTTGTCTTAGCCATACAGAATTTAAAAAGGAACATCTTCCGAGCCATGCGTGGCATAGGCATTCGGATCGATAGCGGAACCCTTGGAACGAATAGGAGCGGCCTCTTCGTCAAAATGACCACCATCTTCGTCTTGGCGGCCGCCTATAAACTGGAAATTCTCCAAAACAACGCAGAGTTTGCTGCGTTTTTCTCCTGAAGGGGTTTCCCATTGGTCGAGGCGCAAGCGCCCATCGAGCAAAATGGGTCGGCCTTTTTTAAGAAATTGGAAGATAATTTCTGCTTGCCGCCCAAAAGCGTCCACATCTACGTAGGTGGTTTCCTTTTGCATAGTGCCGTCTCGGCGCTTGAATTCACGCGAGGTGGCTATGGAGAACTTACAGATGGAATCCCCAGATTGGCCCTGACGCATTTCAGGGTCACGGACCAAATTACCTAAAAGCGTAACTTTGTTGTAAGAAGCCATAAAAACCCTTAGCTTACACGTTCAATAAAAATGCGATTAACAGCCTTTTCTAGCCTGAGGTCTTCCTGCAGAGCGTTGGGCGTGTGGGGCTGCCCGTCAAAGGAAATCTCCACATAGGTCCCCATTTGGAAATCCTTTTTGGGCGTGCGCGCCAATTGGCGATGGCCATGCTCAATAGGATTCCCTGGGAGGCCTCCTGACTTTTTGATAGCGTCCTGGAGCAAGCTTGCCCATTCTACGCTGTTTTTCTCTTGGTCTCTTAAATCAAGCAAAAAGATCGCTTTATAAGTTTTTGTCTTTGTCATAATGAATGTACCCGATTCATGGCAGAATCTGGCCCTTTGTCAACAAGAAGCTGCAAACCTTGAATAATTTTTGGCATTTTTTCTTCCTTAAGCGCCTTTTGCTCGGCACTGAAGGGTCTTAAAACATAATCAGCAAGGCTTTCAGAGGCCTCGGGCCCTTCCGGGCGCGGACCGATGCCAACACGATAACGTATGAAGTCCGGTCCCAAATGGGCGATCAGGTCCCGGACGCCATTATGTCCACCGGCGCCCCCGGAAAGCCGGATTTTGACCTCCATGAGCGCTAAGTCGATGTCGTCATGCACCACCACCACCTGAGCCGGTGAACCCTTATAATACTGTAAAAGCGACTGGACGGGAGCTCCACTGCAATTCATGTACGCCTGAGGCTTTATGAAAACCCATGGAACTCCTGAGCTCTTGAACGTTGTCACCAAGGCCTGGCGCCGAGCATCCCGCTCCCACGTAAGCCCCAACAAGGCCACCCAAGCATCGAGGATGTCAAACCCCATGTTGTGCGGCGTATTGCGGTAACGATCGCCCGGATTTCCCAGACCCACGAGAAGGAACATAGTGATGAATAAAGGGCTAAGGGGTGCTGGCACCCCTTAGGATCCCCTACAGGGTGCGATTTTATAAAATGCGATGCATTTTAATAAAATCGCACCCTGGGAGGACATACTAAGGCCGTCTCAGATCCCTTCGGGATCGTTTAGCTCTTGGGCTTGGCCGGACCGGCTGCCTTCGCCGGAGCCGCTGTCGGTGCTACCACAACTGGAGCGGCTTCAGCTTTCGCTTCCGTGTCTCCTCCGCCTGCACGTGGAGCCTGACAGGAAACCACCACCTGATCGGGATCCCCGACAATGCTTACCCCCTTCATGGCAGGCAGGTCTCGCACGCAAATCCTGCCTCCCAGAACGAGCGCACTGACGTCAACCTCCAAAAACTCCGGAATGCACTCCGGAAGCGCCTTCACGTGGAGTTCATGGGCATGCACTTCCAGCATGCCTCCTTCGCTGCGTACGCCAGGAGCGTCACCCTTGATGTGCACCACGGAAGTAAAGTTCACGGGCTCATTGGGATCCACTTCATGAAAGTCTACATTCAGCAGTTTGCGTGAAAGCGTGTGCGCCTGAATGCCCTGAATGAGGGTCAGCATGCGATGGTTCTTTTCATCCGTCACCTCGATAAGGGCCGTACGGCCGCCCATTTCCTTCTTGAGTTGAAGGAACTGGACCTCACTCACCGTGAGCAAACGATTCCCAGACTTGCCATACAGCACGGCAGGAATCCGGCCATCACGCCTAAAACGTCTCGCCCAGCAACTGCCAGACTTATCTCTATTGACTACAGCTAAGGTCAGCTTTTTCATTTCAAAATTACTTCTCTTGGCGGACAATAATGCCCGTTAGGCAAAATGCAACAAAAATCTTTGGGGCAAAAAGGGGGAGGAGGTTTTTGTGGCTGGCCGCAACTCGTCCTCGTCTATACATTTTACAGAAAGCTATAGGGCGCGTCAAGTTTTTCTTTGAGTTTTTTAAAAAAAATAAAAAATTAGGCGCTGTGATCAAATAATAATATAACTATTTATTTAAAACGCACTTAAGGAGGCCTGAAAGGCTGGCAGATATGTAGCCCAGGGCGTAAGCCCTGGGTTTTGGTTGGAAAATAAACCTGAGCCCTGCAAGGGCGGCACTTAAGAAAATTTCAGAAAGTGTGAGTGTCGCCCCTGTAGGGCTCTAAATCTTTTTTAACCTACAGACCCAGGGCTTACGCCCTGGGCTACATATCTGCCGGCCTTTCAGGCCTCCTTATGTGTGGTTTGTTGGATAGCTTAATTGTTCACATTACAAAAATTTTCCTTCACAGAGCCTAGAGCTCTACAGGGGCGATTCTCTAAAGCTGATATAAGGCATATTTTTAATTTCTAGATAAATTTGATACATTTTAATGAATCGCCCCTGTAGGGCTCTGGTTTGTTTTTTACCCGTAAACCCAGCCAGCCTTCGCCAAGTGGCTACGGCGGCCACGGGGCAAAGTGTGGTTTGATTAAATAGGGCGTGTCCTCATTTTAGTTTAAGCTTAAGTCATTCATTCAAATCACACTATGGGAGGCCTGAAGGGCCGGCAGATCGTAGCCCAGGGCGTAAGCCCTGGGTTTGGCATGGAAAATAGACCAGAGCCCTGTAAGGGCGGCACTCAAGAAAATTTCAGAAAGTGTGAGTGTCGCCCCTGTAGGGCTCAAAATCTTTTTCACCCATAAACCCAGGGCTTACGCCCTGGGCTACGTATCTGCCGGCCCTTCAGGCCTCCTTATGTGTGGTTTGAATAAATACATAACCATATTTTGTTTTGACGATCGCGAAGCGATCCGGAGGGGGCTTAGTATACCTTCCCGATAGGCGATTTTTATAAAATGCGCTAGCATTTTTGAAAATCGCCTATCGGTAGGGGATCCTAAGGGGCGCAAGCGCCCCTTAGCCCTTCCCTTTACTTTCCCTTCAATTTTCATACTTTTTGGCGCTTAGGGTGTCCTTGGCTTGGGCTTCGGTGAGGCTGAAGCGCTTGAGGATTTCGGAGCGTGAGAGGTTTAGACCCATGTTGAGGAGGGCTTGGTAGAGCTGGGCATCGGCTAGGCGATCGCGGCAATCACGAGGCTTTAAGTGAAAGCGGGCTTTGGGGATTTGAGGCCCGAAGGTCTTTTCGAGGATGACGGGATCCAGCTGACGGTTGAGGGTTTCGGAGATGAGCGCAGCATCGGTTTCCTGAATGAGGGCGGTTTCATCGGCTTGGAGCGAGGCCCCCGTGGCGTCTTTGTGGGACAAGGTGCCCAGGTCAGAACCCCGCCACAGGGCGATCATAGCGCGATCCATGCGATCAATAAGGGCCGGGTACGGCAATTGCGCGCTACTGGATAGGTCGATAGGCTCAATATCCGTGCCGCGAGACATGAGGGCATGGAATTCCGCCCCAAAATCCGCCACAGCTTGTTTGGCGGCTTCCCATTGAGGAGAGCCGGGAGCAAAATCCGTAACGCCTTTGACGCCAGGCATGCCATTGCGTTCGCAATACACCAGCCAATCCCGCAACGGCAGGTGCTTGAACAAGTAGGCGATCGACGAGGACTCCATCAGGCCTTCCCCAGTAGTAATGATCCAGTGGCCAGGCTCAAGCGCTTGACTGCTGTTGTCAGGGTCATCCCCTGCGTAGCGCAAGCGCCCATGGGTGTTTTCAAAAAACCAAAGCGGGACGAAGGTCGCCTCAACCCGGGTTTTCTCAACCACCAAGTTGTGCACCGCATAACGCTTGCCCACAGCATCCATCATCTGATGCAACATCAAGCGCAAGCCGCCTTGTTCGTTTTGCTCGTAAGCATTACCCACATGGATGTTCTGGTAGGCCGTGTTCAAGCACGCCTTGTGCTCGTGCGCCTCAGGCGTGTCCTCCAAGCACACGATTTCCCAGTCCAGCCGCGCTAAGGACTTTTTACGCTTCGCCACGAGCCCCTGCAGGACGTCGTCCCGGCGCTCGATAGCCTCCCACACAAGGGCAGTCTGGTGCAGGTAGCCCGCGTGAAAATCATCCAGCAACTGCCCAAGATTTTGCAAGTTAAGGTTTTTTATCGGATTAAAACGGTTACGTATCGGTGTTTTCATGGTAGGTTGATTATGGTTGGTTAAGGTTTAAGGGCTAAGGGGCGCTTGCGCCCCTTAGGATCCCCTCCGATAGCGATTTTTAAAAATGCAAAGCATTTTATAAAAATCGCTATCGGGGAGGGATACTAAGCCCCCCACAGATCGCGAAGCGATCCGGGGGTACATTGATTTCGATTCCGAAGGGATTTTGTGTATTCATTTTAAAACGCACTTTTATCGCGTTTTTTGATGTTTTCTTGCATTTTTTTGAAAAAAAGTGTAAAATTTTTGAAAATCGAAAAAAATTTTTTTAAAATTTAGTCAAAAAACGGCAAAAAAATAAAAAACGGAAAAAAGTTTTTTTAGAGAAAATTTAGGGTGCGTGAACCATTAAGTTTAAAACCTGTTTTAAGGGATCCGTTAGGGTTGATAAATAATTATTTAAAAACAAACCACAAAATGAGAGCCCTGGGCTGACAAGCATTCGCCCCTTCAGGCCTCTCATTTTGTGGTTTTAAATAAATAGTTATATTATTAATTCTTCACACCCCTAGCAAAATTTTTAAGAAAAAAAATGCCTCCAACGTATCTCTATACTTGCCTTAACGCTGAAGGTGTGTCAGAACCTTTCGAAATCGAACATGCGATGGCTTTGGCGCCCTTGAGTCATCATCCGGAAACGGGTCAGCCCCTGCAGCGCTATTATAAGGAGGCTCCTGGCATCCTGACGCAGTACTCGGAACGCAGCACGCAAGCGCGATTGAGCACAAAAAACATTGAAAAAGCTGGTTTCACTAAATATATACGGGACAAGGCCAGCGGGCAGTACCATCGTATAGCCGAGGCTACCGGCGCTGCCGGCGCTCAGACTCCAGAAACGCTTAAAAACCCTCACCTTTGACCTCTTTAATCGACACAGAAAGCTTCGTAACGCCGCAAGCGCTCAGGCAGCGTTATCCCTTAAGCCAGGAGGATGTCTACTGGATTGACGCCCAGAGGGCCACCCTCCAGCGTCTGATTCATGGCCAAGACGACAGGCGCTTGCTCATCGTGGGCCCCTGCTCTATCCACGATTGTGCGGCTGCTTACGATTATGCTCTGCGCCTTAAGGCCTTGGCGGACAAGCTGGAGCCAAGGGCTTTTTTGGTGATGCGTACTTACTTTGAAAAGCCACGCACGCATAGCGGTTGGCAAGGGCTTTTGTCGGATCCGTATCTGGATCATAGTTACCAAATCGATGACGGCCTAGCACTGGCACGGCAGCTATTGTGCCGCTTGGCGGCTCTCAGGCTGCCGGTAGCTACGGAATTTATTAACCCGCTGACAACCCACTACCTGGCCGATCTTGTCAGCTGGAGCGCCGTGGGGGCGCGTACGGTGCAGTCGTCCCTGCATCGCTGCATGGCTTCTGGTTTGCCCATGCCTGTTGGGTTTAAAAACAGTACCTCAGGGGAGCTGCAAAGCGCTCTGTACGCCCTATTGGTTGCTAAACAACCGCAGCACTTCCTGTCCTTGAGCCCGACAGGACAGCCTTGTATCCAACGCACGCTTGGACAGCTCGATGGCCATTTGGTTCTGCGTGGAGGCCGCAACGGGCCCAATGCCTCAAACGAGCAACTCCAAAAGGCTGCCAAAGCGCTGCAGGAGCTGCATTTGCCCAAACGCGTCCTCGTAGATTGCGCCCATGGCAACAGCGGCAAGGACCCCCACTCCCAAGTCGAGGTCCTGCGTAAACTGCAGCGCCCCAACGCCCATGTGCTCGGGTTTATGCTCGAAAGCTTTTTGCATAGCGGCAACCAAGCCCCCTATGGCTCCGAGCTGGCCTACGGCCTGTGCGTCACCGATGCTTGCTTGGGTTGGCAGGAAACGGAGGCGCTGTTAAGAACCTGTTTTAATTAAAAATTTCATAAAATACTGTTGACATCGGGGGAAGAACGCGCTTGAATGCGGGAATTATGATGCTTTACATGGTACTTATTATTATACCACTCGTGCTGGGGCTTTGGGCGCAAATGCGTGTGGGGTCGACCTACACTAAATATAAGCGCGTGCCTTCGCGAGGAGGCCTCAGCGGCCACGACGCCGCTATGGCCGTTATGCGCAGCTATGGCATCGACGATGTGCGCATCGAAGCCATTCCCGGGCACCTCTCAGACCACTATGACCCGATCAGTAGGTGCTTGCGTTTAAGCCGCGAAAATTACTCCGGTACCAACCTGGCCGCCCTAGGCGTGGCTGCCCACGAGGCCGGTCATGCCATTCAGCACAAAGTCGGCTACAAGGCCCTGCAGCTGCGCATGATGCTCATTCCCGTCACCCAGTTTGCCTCGGGGCTCTTGCCTATGATTATGATCGGCGGTTTCTTCTTTGGCATGATGGGCATGGTCAAACTGGGCGTCCTGGTGTATTCGGTGCTCACCGTATTCCAACTAGTCACGCTTCCTGTCGAGTTCGACGCCAGCAGGCGCGCCAAAAAACAGCTCGTAGGCCTCGGGATTATCGATCGCGATGAACTCAAGGGCGTCGTCGATACCCTCGATGCCGCCGCCTGGACCTACGTCGCAGCCTTTGTCGCAACGCTCGCCAACCTCCTCTATATGCTCATGCTGTCACGTAATCGGAGTTAAACGGAAAGGAGAAGCGAGAAGGAAGGAAGGGGAAGAAAAGGGCCAAGGGGAGCTCGCTCCCCTTAGGATCCCCTTTCCGATAGGCAATTTTACAAAATGCTAGCGCATTTTGGTAAAATTGCCTATCGGGAAGTATATACTAAGGCGCCCCACAGATCCCGAAGGGATCGACTTTAATCTCTTTGAGTTGAATTCTATTCGATGTAATTATTTATTCAAACCACAAAATGAGAGCCCTGAAGGGGCGAATGCTTGTCAGCCAGCCTACGCCTAAAGGCTTCGGCGGCCAAGGGGCAATCACACCAAAATGATCGTATTGTATTTTTTGTATAACAACAAACCACACTTAAGGAGGCCTGAAGGGCCGGCAGATGACAGCCCAGGGCGTAAGCCCTGGGTTTACGGTAAAAAAAGATTTTGAGCCCTACAGGGGCGACACTCCTATTCAAATTTTTAGTGCCGCCCTTACAGGGCTCCGGTTTATTTTCCATCCCGGACCCAGGGCTTACGCCCTGGGCTACGATCTGCCGGCCCTTCAGGCCTCCTTATGTGCAGCTTGATAAATGCTTAAATTTTCTAAGTTCGATCGCTTCGCGATCCGGAGGGTGGCCTTGTATGCCTACCCAGGTAGCGATTTTGTTGAAATACGCAGTATTTCACAAAATCGCTACCTGTAGGGGATCCAAGGGGAGCTCGCTCCCCTTGGCCCTTTCCTTCTCCTTTTCCGTTTCCTTTTCCCTTTCCGTAGAAGCGCGGACGATGAGTTCTGGGACAAAGACGCAGGAGTCGGTAGGGCCGTTGCTATTTTCATCAATTTGAGCTAAAACCATGCGGAAGGCAGCCTGGGCCATATCGTAGGTGGGGATGTGCATGGTTGACAGGGTGACCCAGCAGTGGCGTGAAAAGATATCGTCGTTATAGCCCATAATGGCGATGTCTTCAGGGGCATGAAGGCCTTGGTGATAAGCAAACTTTAGGAGCTGGGCGGCATCCGCATCGCAATAAGCTAAAATGGCCTCAGGCTTATCGCGACCAAAAAGCTCATCAAGCAAGGGGCCTTCTTGTTGCGGGTAGGTGTAGGCTTTGATGACGGGTTTGAGCTTTGCGGTATGCATGGCTTCTGTGTAGCCCTGGATGCGATCGGCAATGCTGTAATGTAGGTCTACTACAGGAGCATTATTGATTTTGACAAAATAAATACTGCGATGACCGCGCTGGATCAAGTGTTCTGTGGCACGCTTGGCACCCAAAATATCATCGGTGTAGACAGAGTTATTATCCTGTTTATCGTTTAAATAAATGACTGGAAAATCTGAAGTTTGGAGAATGTCCTTGTATTCCGAAAAAAGGATGGAGGCATTCACCATGACCATGGCGTCTAGATGGGCTTCTCTGAAGACGCGCGAGATGGCGTTTTTGAACTTGCCCGAAGGCAAGCGGATCAAGGTGACGCGAAAATTGTGTTCCAGCGCAGCATCATGGAGTCCTATGGAATAGCCTACAGGTTCATAGTCCGGAATGCCTGTACTGGCCATGAAGTACCCAATGTTTTGGAAATGCTTGGAACGAATCGAGCTAGCCCCTGCGTGAGGCCTATAGCCCATTCTCCGGGCGGCAGCTTGGACACGCTGTATTGTTTCTTCGCGTACTTTAATGGTGCTTTCTCGAGGGTTAAGGGCCTGAGAAACGGCTCCAAGGCTTAATCCAACTTCCTGGGCCAGGTCTTTGATCGTGACGCGTTTATTCATAAAAGCTTTATTCGTGCTACGGCGAAGGCTCAGTGGGATTAATCTTGACTTTACCCAAAGACGCTCTTTTTCATTGTAGCTGTGTCTTTTGTAAAATCAAGCACAGATTAAATTATTTTATTCACTCAGCTACCAAATAGTCCCCATAGTTCAATAGGATAGAACCGCGGTTTCCTAAACCGTTAATCTGAGTTCGAATCTCAGTGGGGGCACCATTTTTTACCTGCGCGGCAGTTTTTATCTGCGCAAAACGTAGCATCCAGCTGCCGCTCCTAGCAGTAAAACGGGTAATACGCACAGCCCCAGGGCAAGCTTAAAAAGCTGGGCTTGCGTGAGGAGCAGGGGCCTTTCTTTGAGGATTTTTGGCGGAACCGCTGCTAGCGGCGGCCCTTCAAGGGCATGACGTACGCTCTGTTGGGCAAAAAGGGCATTCCCGCCCTTGGGGAAGTATTGATTACTCAGGAAATCAGCATTGCCAACTACCCACAAGTGCCGGCCTTGGGGCTTGCTTCCCCAGACGGCGACGCACAAGGGGCCGATATGCGCTGGGTCTGGTGAAAAGGCAAGGCGTTTGCCTTCGTGAAAAACCTGCCGTGAAAAGCTTGTCTTGGAGGTGTAGACAAGGCCCTGTAGGGTTTCTTGCTCCTCCTGGATCCATAAGGGGCGAGCTAATCCCGTAATGATGGGCATTTTATGGTCTTTGATCAGCTGGCACAAGGGGTGCTGGGCAAAGCCCTGGAGCAGGAGTTCGCCTTCAGGGGTTTGGTTTTGGGCCTGTGTTTCTTCAATGAGTTCCTCCGGAGCTTCAAGGCCCCAGTCCTCAAAAAGCGCTTCTAAACCATGCGGGCGTAAGGCTGCTAAGAACACAAAAATAGCGCTCCCTTTTTTTTGGCTAAAACGCTTCAGCGCCTGGGCTTCCTCCGGCGTAAAGGCTTGCCTGGGGCCAGCGATGATCACCAAGTTGGCCGTGCTCAGGGCCTCTGGGTTGCTGAGTATATCGATAGATTCACTAACAAAGCCACTCGTTTTGAGATCCTGATTAAACAAGGAAAGACCCTGCAACGCTGCTGTGCTTTGGGGGTCCATTTCTCCATGGCCGGATGTGAATACAATACGGGCCTGCGGCATTTCTAGTTCAAGCAAGGCCGATAGGATGGCCGCTTCCGCCCCGAAGGTCGGCTCAGCAGCTTTGTCCGTATAGAAAGTATACAAAGGCAGTTTTTTAAAGCGCTGAGCCTGCACAACCAAGAGGCTGTTCTCCAGGCCAGAGCCCCAGCGTGCTTCCAGTGTTTCCAGGGATTGTTCAGGATTTACAAAACGCAGCGATAGTTTTGGGACGCCATCCTGGTAGGAGGCAAAACAGAGCTCGTTCATGAGCTTATGAATATCATGGTTAATGAGCTCCGTTTTGGGGTCTTTTTGATCCATTACTAGGATAAGTTCCGTAGGCGTTTGTAGGTGTTTTAGCTGACGCTGCGTGTGCGCGCTGAGGCCGTAGCGTTTTGCTGTCGTGATATCGTGGCGCCAAAAATAACGATAGCTCAAGTATTGCAGCCCCACCAAGAAGAGCAAGCTCAGCACCCACGTCAAAAAACGGCGTAGGGCGTTTCCCCGGTTGACGTATTTGAAATCATGTTTGTTCATGGACTTTAAAAGTTTGTTGCGAAAGGGCTAAGGGGCACTCGTGCCCCTTAGGATCCCCTACAGGTAGCGATTTTATAAAATGCGATGCATTTTAATAAAATCGCTACCTGGTAGAAGATACTAAGCCCCCCACAGATTCCTTCGGAATCGAATTTTAAGGTATACTCCCGGATCCCTTCGGGATCGTGGGAGGCCTTAGTATTTCCTGCCAGGTAGCGATTTTGCTGAAATACGTAGTATTTCACAAAATCGCTACCTGTAGGGGATCCTAAGGGGCGCAAGCGCCCCTTAGCAAACCTAATGCCCCCTGCAGAGGGTCAGACATAAGAGTGTACCGCTTCCGTAAAAGACTACCGGTCTGGAATCTAAAATCCCATGCCGCAAGTCCTCCAGCTGGGGCAGGTTTTGCAAGACCAGCAGAGGTGCCTGAAGCCAGTCGGGCAGCAGATGCGACTGGGGAAGGAGTTGCGAGCCTACAATGAGGATAAACAAAACGCAGAAAGTAAGCATGCCTGCGAGGGTGGCGTTTTCGGTAAAGCTGCTAAGGAGCATCCCGACAGAAAGGTAAAAAGCTCCGCTGAGCGCGATAAACGCGTAACTGCCAACAAACATACCCACATCGAGGTGGTTGTGTGCGGCCTGCCCCAGTACGCCCAGCATCCAAAGCGGAAAGCTCAGACACAGCAGCCAAAGAAGGCAGTAAAAGGAAAACAGGGCTAAAAATTTACTCCAAACCAGCGCCTGCAGTGAGGCCCCGGTTGCCAAGACGCTTTCCAAAATCCCCTCACGCCGTTCCTGCGAAAAACTCCGTAAGGTCAACAAGGGGACTCCAAAAAGAACCGGTAACCAAAACAAGTCAAAAAACCCCTCAAAAAGCGGTGTATTCTGAGATATATGTAGAAATCGTTCCAAGACAAGAAAGAACAAAAAACCCATCAAGCCCAGGAATCCAGCAGCCATGGCATAGCTCCCAGGCCAGGTCATCAGTTGCCAAAGCTCATGCTTCGTAAGGGTAAGGAAGGTTTTTATAAGGAAGGACAATGTGCATGTTTTTGAAAATTGCAAGCGAAAAGAGGAAAGGGAAGGGCTAAGGGGGCGCTCGCGCCCCTAAAGCTTGGTTTTAGCGGGGCCTTTTGAGTTTATACGGCGTCAGGGAAGTGACTCACGCACCTAAAGTGCGCTACGCACTTCCCTTCCTTGTCTAAACGTCAAAATGCCTCCGTTAAAACCAAGCTTTCAAAGCAATTCATAAAATACACCCGGATCGCTTCGCGATCTGTGGGGGGCCTTGTATCGCCATCCGGTAGCGATTTATTTAAAATGCGCTAGCATTTTAATAAATCGCTACCGATAGGGGATACAAGGGGAGCTAGCTCCCCTTGGCCCTTTTCTTTCCTACATGAATAGCCACAACGGAGGCCGACAGCCCAACAGCCTTTACTGGCTCAAAGCCGTGCTTACGCAGCTCATCACTGAGGGCTTTTTTGCTTAAAAAGCCCTCAATACTGCGGCCCAAATAGCGATATGCTTCCTGGTGGCCCGTAAGGAGGCCTGAGAGCCAGGGTAAAATAGCGTGTAAATACGGCCAATACAGCGGCGCAAACCAGCGGCTGGGTTGGCTGAACTCCAGGAGGACCAAAAACCCTCCAGGACGTAATACGCGGTGGATTTCCAAAAACGCTTTATTGCGCTGGGGAATATTCCGTAAGCCAAAGGCCATAGTTACCACGTCGATACTGCCGTCATCTAGGGGAATATTTAGGCAATCGCCTAGGGTAAACGGAATAGGGGAATTCCCTTGTTTTTTACGCGCCAAGGCCAACATGGGTTCGCAAAAGTCCATACCCATAATGCTTGTGGTTTTCCCGAGTTGTCGCTCAAGGGCAAAGGCTAAATCACCCGTCCCAGTGGCCATATCCAGCACGACCTTGGGCTTGAGGGCCTTGACCACCCGTGCTGTTCGCCAACGCCAGTAACGGTGCAGTCCTAGGCTTAGGACCGTGTTAGCTCGGTCATAACGCCAGGCAATACGCTGGAACAAGGTTTTTATTTCTTCGGGTTCGGGCATGGTGGAACCTATTTTAAGGATGGCGTTATGGCAAGCTTTACCAAGGGAGCATCGCATCTAGCGTTCCCAATAAAATTTTCAGGCCTGGACGGTGTTCTTGAAGGGCTGCGATGCCGGCTTTGCTTGTCGGGGTGTGACTCAAATCGAGCTCCCATAACGCCGTTAATTCAGCCAGGTGAGCGAGGCCCGCGTCGCTCACTCGGGTGGCGGACACATTGAGTTTTTGCAAAGCCGATAACGCAGTCAGCTGAGCAAGGCCCTCGTCACTCACTTGGGTGTGATATAAGTAGAGTTTCTGTAATTGAGTTAATTTTACAAGATGAATAATCTCAGCGTCGGTCACTTGGGTGCAAGACAGATTGAGTTTTTGCAAGGCGGTTAACGCAGCCAGGAGGGCGATGCCTACATGGGTCACTCGGGTGTGGGACATACCGAGTTTTTGCAATTGAGTTAATTTTACCAATTCAGCAATGCCGCTGTCAGTCAGCGTGGTGCATCCACTTAAATTGAGTTTCTGCAACTGCGTGAGTTGGGTTAGGGAAGCGGTGCCAGCATCCGTTACGTAGGTCCAGGATAAATCAAGATTTTGCAACTGCGTGAGTTGGGTCAGGTGAGCGATGCCTTCATTGTTTATTGCGTTTCGCGATAACCCGAGCTTTCGCAACTGCGTGAGTCCAGGTACCAGGGTTGCCAGGTCCTCGTTTGTCATTGAAAACAAGGATACTGTCAGTGTTTTTATGTTTGCTTCCCTAGGTGTTGATTCCCTAAAGCTCCTGGATATTTCCCTTGTCAGAACATTTACATGCAGCTCAACAAGCAAATCGAAATTCAGATACGACGCCACCTCACGCGGCGCATCTTCAAAAATCAACCTAAGTATACCTATCTGTCTTGCCGTTATTTTTCGTATGGGCCGTAATGAACGCAGGAGCCTATTCACGCTGGATAAAGCCCTTGTTTCCTGAGGACTCAGGAAATCATAAACCATCACGATGACCTCATTGGGGAGCGTTTCGAGTGGGAACGGCTCATCCTGAGCTTCATGGGTTGCGTTGAGGCAAGAACACAGGAAAAATGCGGCGAATACGTAAATGCTTCTTAGGATCATGGTTTTATGGGGTGATGTGGGTGATTTTTAGGCCTGGAAGGCGTTCTTGGAGGGCCGCGACGCCGGCGTTGGTGACTTGGGTGAAGTACAAATTAAGTGCCTGCAAAGCTGATAACCCAACCAGGTAGGGCAGGCCTGCGTCGCCTACGCGGGTTTCGGACAAACCAAGACTTCTCAAGGCCGTTAACCCAGCTAGGTGAACGAGGCCTGCGTCGCCTACGTAAGTTCGGCTCAAATTGAGATCTTTCAAGGCCGATAACCCTGCCAGGTGAACGAGGCCTGCATCGCTGATTTCAGTGACGAATAAGTCGAGGGATTGCAATTGGGTGAGTTTGGCCAGGTAAACGAGGCTGGCATTATCTATGCGGGTTCTGCATAAAACGAGGTGCTGCAATTGCGTGAGCCTACTTAAGGGACTCAGACCGATAGCGCTGACGGAAATCTGGGATAAATCAAGGCGCTGCAACTGTGTCCACTCGGCTAAGGTCCTTAGGCCTACATCCGTTATTTTATTGAAATTCCACAAATTGAGGGCCTGCAATTGGGGTGATTTTGCCAGGGCAATGAGGCCTTCGTCGCTTATATAGGTCCGGAGAAAATGGACTCTCTGCAGCTCTAGTAATCCAGGTGCCAGGGCTACTAACGCGTTATCTACTCGCAGACTATCTGACCCGAAATGCATCTTTAGCAGGCTTAGCACCTTTATATGTGTTTTTCTAGGCTTTAAAAAATCAATCTCATGATAGAGGTCGTTTCCCATAAAATCGATATCCAACTCAACAAGGGCATTAAAATCCAGATACGACGCCACCTCGTTTGGTGCACCTTCAAAAATCAACCTTAGGGCTTCGATGTGCTTTACCGTTATTTTTCGTACTGGCCGTAATGAGCGCAGCTGCGTGTTTACGCTGGATAAAGCGATTCTTTCCTGAGGCTCAAGGAAATCATAAACCAGGACGATGAGCTCATTGGGGAGCGCTTCCAGCGGGAACGGCTCATCCTGGGCTTCATCCGTTGCGTTGAGGCAAGAGCACAGGAAAAATACAGCGAATACGTAAATGCATTTTAGGTCTTTTATAGTCATGTTTTGGATCCTACAGCAGAAGAGCTCCAGGTTTCAAGCACTAAATCAGTCCTTTATTTGATCGCTTCGCGATCTGGAGGGGCCTTAGTATAGGCTTCTCGATAGCGATTTACCTAAAATGCGTAGCATTTTAGTAAATCGCTATCGAAAAGGGGATCCTAAGGGGGACTTGTCCCCCTTAGCCTTCTTAAACTCCTTGCCTTTCTATACTCCGCCCTTAAGGATGGGAGTGTGCTAAAGAATAAAAAAATACTTTTGTGGTTTTTGTGCCCTGTGCCCTTGATGGCCTTGACGATAGGGCAGGTGGCGCCAGGCGGTTTTGTGGAGCAGGTTTTGGGCTTGCTGCGTTTTCAGGACGTGACTTTGCGTCTGGCTTTTTTGGGGTTTACGCTATTGGGGGTTCAATGTGGCTTGCTGGGCTGTTATGTCCTGGTGCGGCGTATGGCCCTGATTGGAGACACCTTAGCGCATGCGGTGTTTCCGGGCGTGGTCTTGGGGTTTTGCTGGAATATGACGAAAAACCCCGTCGCCTTGCTCTTGGGCGCCAGTGTGGCGGCCTGGGCGGGCGTTACGGTCTTTGAGGCCATCAAGCGCCATACGCCCTTAAAGCCCGATGCTGCCTTGGCCTTGGTGTTGTCTGGGTTTTATGGCTTGGGAGCCTTTTTACTCAGCTGCTTACAAAAACATCCTGCCGGGGCCAAAGCGGGGTTGGATCGCCTGCTTTTTGGCCAGGCAGCAGCTTTGGGGGTCCAGGATGTCGCTTTGATGGCCATCGGACTCGTGGCCTTAGTGTTGCTCATCAGTCTGTTTTATAAAGAATTGCTGGTAACGAGCTTTGATCCCGCCTTTGCCCAGAGCTTGGCGCTTCCTCTGGATTGGGTCAATGCGGCCTTGATTACCCTTTTGGCCTTTACGGTGGTGGTGGCCCTCCAAGCGGTTGGGGCCCTACTTTTGTCGGCCTTGTTTGTGCTTCCAGGAGCTACGGCTTTTTTGATTACGCGTTCTTTTACCAAGATGCTTGGGCTTTCCGTGTTCTTTGCGCTGCTATCGGGCTGGCTGGGCACGGCTGCCTCGTTTTTGGCTGCTCAAATGCCTACAGGACCCTGCGTGATCCTTTTTTTGGGCGTTTTTTTCCTGCTGGCCTTTATGTTTTCTCCCCTACATGGCTGGCTGCCTCAGTATTACCGTCATCGGAAAAACCGCCTCAAGGCCCACAGGGAAAACACCCTCAAGCACATCTATTCCTTGCTAGAAAAACGCAAAGACCACGGCCTCTTGCTCAAAAGCTTGGCTGACCACTCAGGGCTGCTGGCAAACGCCCTTGCAAAGCCCATAAAAACCTTCCAAAAAGAGGGCTTGGTGGATATCCTTAACCCCGAAGCACCGCTGGAAGAGCGCTTTTTGCAGCTTACCCCGGCAGGCATCCAGACCGCCCAGGCTGTCATTCGCCGCCATCGCCTTTGGGAGCTCTACCTGACTCACAGCGCCGCTATGGCTCCTGATCACGTCCATGACGACGCGGAAGCCATCGAGCACGTTTTGGGCGACGCCCTCGTTGCCGAGCTGGACAGGTCCCTCAACTTCCCTAGCCGCGACCCCCACGGTCAAGCTATTCCGAAAGGGTAAGGAAGGGCTAAGGGGCACTCGTGCCCCTTAGGATCCCCTACAGGGTGCGATTTTTAAAAATGCAAAGCATTTTTAAA
>JANYDI010000057.1 GCA_025363695.1 Opitutia bacterium | reverse complement strand
AGCCCTGGGTTTGGCATAGAAAAAAGATTTAGAGCCCTACAGGGGCGATTCATTAAACCTGATATATTGTTCATAGTTAATTTTTAAATAAATTTGATGCATTTTTAATGAATCGCCCCTGTAGGGCTCTGGTTTGTTTTTAACCCGTAAACCCAGGGCTAAAGCCCTGGGCTGACAAGCATTCGCCCCTGCAGGGCTCTCATTTTGTGGTTTGTTGTTGATAAATGACTTAGATCCATGTGATTTTAAAAGGCAAAAATAACATCAGAATTAACACCCTAGCCCTGGGCCCTTCGCCCCTTCAGGGCGATCAAAGTGTGGTTTTTAATAAATAGTTATATTATTAATTGATCACACGCCATAGGCTCCTGTTTTTTTCATTGCAGTTTATTAAAATATGTGTACCCTGGAGTCCGAAAATACCCCCTGATCGCTTCGCGATCTAGGAGGGGCTTAGTATGCCCTCCCAGGTAGCGATTTTATTAAAATGCTCTGCATTTTATAAAATCGCTACCTGTAGGGGATCCTAAGGGGCGTAAGCGCCCCTTAGCCCTTTAATCCTTTACCATGAAGCAACATTATTCTTTATTAGCGCTTGGGATGCTCTTTGTGTCGGTGTTGGTGGCCTCGAACGTGGTGGCCTGCAAGCTGATGGTCGTGGAGTTGCCCTCGTGGCTGGGGGGCGGCAGCCTGCAGGCGGATTGCGCGTTGTTTTTGTTCCCCTTGACCTATGTGATTAGCGATATCATCAACGAAGTCTATGGGTTTAGGACAAATCGGGTAGTTATCTGGGGAGGGATGCTGTGCACGATCGCCTTTTCTGCCCTGGTCTATTGGAGCATCTTGGCAACGCCTTCGCCGTATTGGCAGCATCAGGAGGCCTATGCGGTGACGCTGTCTTCCTCGATCCGCATTTTTGTGGCTTCTTTGGTGGCCTATTTTTTGGGGGAATTCCTTAATGCGCTGGTTTTTGACCGCATAAGGCGCAGAGCGGTTAGGCATGGCTTTGTTTTTCGAGCGCTTATGAGTACTTTTTTGGGCAATATTTTTGACACAACGGCGTTTTGCATGATTGCCTTTATGAGAGATTTGCCCAGCGTGGAGCTGATCAAAATGGTTATTGTTAATGTGTTTGCTAAATCAAGTGTAGAGCTTTTTTTGATGCCGCTGATTATAAAAGTCGTGCATTATTGCCGAGTTGAAGCAGCCCAAGAGCAAAAAGAAAGAAAAATACTTGCCTAGCTTTCAGTTTTTCCCTATGGATGAAGGAGGCAAGTATGAAGGATGCATTTACAGTGATCGCCTTGGATGGCGGAGCGGCTTCAGGCAAGTCCTCAACCGCCAGAGCCCTGGCTCGGGACCTTAAATTTTTAGCTTGCGATACCGGCGAGCATTACCGGGCGCTCACCTATTTGCTGCTTCAGGCAAAAGTCCCTCCCAAGGAACCTCAGGTGCAAGCTTTTTTAAACGCCCTCCAGCGGTCTACGAGTATCTACGCGCATTCGGCGCGTATTTGCCTCAATGGGAAAACCTTTGATTATCTCCAGCTCAAAAGCCCTGAGGTCAACGCGAGCGTTTCCAAATACGCCGCCTTGCCGTGTTTGCGCGCTTGGCTGCTTGAGTATCAACGCAGTTATGTCGATTTGGCCCGCAAGGAAGGCTTTCGGGGCCTTGTCATGGAGGGCCGTGACATCGGCTCGGTCGTGCTCCCCAAGGCCGATTACCGTTTTTTCTTGGTTGCCGATGAAGCCACGTGTCAGCGACGTCGCGATGCTCAAGGCGTTGTGGATGTCGTTTCCGTGCGCAATGCCCAAGATCAATCCCGTAAAACCGCTCCTCTGGTGGCCCCGCCCGGTTCTATTACCGTCGATACCAGCGAGCATACTTTGGAGGATGTTGTCCAATGCATTATGAGTCTCCTTTAGCCAAGCCCAAGCGTCCGTGGGTCTATACGTTTGTCCGGCACCTCGCTTACGAGACCTGCGCCAATTTGTGGAACACAGAAGTGTATGGCGTTGAAAACATCCCTCACGAGGGCCCTTTTATCTTGGCGGCCAATCACTTGAGCTTCCTGGATCCTCCCTTTATTGGATCCTGTTTGCCTAGGCGTATTTATTATTTGGCGCGTGAAAGCCTTTTTGAAACCGCCTTTATGGGCTGGCTTTTGGATTCCCTGCACTGTATTCGCCTTAAGCGGGAGTCTTCCGGCGATGTCTCGGCCGTCAAGACGGTGCTCAAGCTGCTGCGCTCCGGGCAGTCCCTTTTGCTCTTCCCAGAAGGCACGCGCAGCCCCGACGGCAAACCACAAACCCCCAAAGCGGGGGTGGGCCTCATCGCCTGCATGGCCCAAGTGCCTGTGATCCCCGCCCATATCTCAGGCACCTTTGAGGCCCTCGGACGCAAGAACGCCCTACCCAACTTCGAGCACCCCATCCGCATCGACTACCATCGCCCCATCCTCCCAGAAGTCTATGACCCCGGCCCCAAGCACCCCGAGCGCTATCGCTATGCCATGGAGGTGATTATGGAAGGAATTAAGGGTTTGAGGGGCACATTGGGGGTTGATGCTGCGTCATGGAAGTGACTCACGCACCTTAAGTGCGCTACGCACTTCCCTTCCTTGCCTGAACCCCCAATGTACCCCTCAAACCGGCTTGAAGCAATTCATAAAATACACTCGGATCGCTTCGCGATCGTGGAGGGGGCTTAGTATTTCCTTCCAGGTAGCGATTTTTATAAAATGCATCGCATTTTTAAAAATCGCTACCTGTAGGGGATCCTAAGGGGCGCAAGCGCCCCTTAATCCTTGACTCCTACCTGCATCCCTCCATACTACCCATGATGCTTGGGGCTTTCAGACAAAGTCTTCTTTTCGGGGGGTTGTTGTTGGCCATGGGGGTGCCCATGGTCTTTCGGGACGCGGGCCGAGCGTTTTTTTTTGAGTTGCAGGCGCCGTTGTGGTGGACATCGAGTTACGCGGTGGATGCCCTAGGGTTTTTGAGCCAAAAGGTGCGCAGCCAATCGGCCTTGATCCAGGAAGGGCAGCGCTTGGCGCGGATTAACACGCTGTACCATTTATCGGTGCAGCAAAATGCCTTTTTGGCCCAAAGCGTTAAGCGGCTAGAAAAATTGTTAGATCTCCCAGAACAAGCTGGCTTCGAGGGCCTTTTGGCGCGCGTGATGCATGCAGAATTTACGCCCAAGCACCACAAGTTGCTGCTGAGGCGGGGGAGCTTGTCGGGGGTCTGCGTGGGGGCTGGGGTGCTGGGTAGTTGTGGCGTCGTGGGGCGTATCAGCCAGGTACATCTATACACGGCTGAGGTAGAACTGATCAGCAGCCCTGGATTCCGCATGGCTGCTGAGGTACAAGGAGATTTATATCCCGTTTTATTTAGCGGCAAGAGCATGGCTGCGGGCCAAGATCCAGAGGGTTGGGTGCAGCATTTGCCTTTAGATAGTTGCTTAGATCAAGAAGCCATCTTGGTGACGTCTAGCTTAGGAACGGTATTTCCGCCTGGCCTACACCTAGGGAGCCTGGGGCCGTCGGTGCAAAAGGGCTTATTTAAAGAGGCGCAGGTGCTTTTAGACCCGAACCTGTTTAGGCTTCGAGAGGTCTGCATCCTCTTACCTAAGAAGGACCCCCTATGAAGCATTGGGATTATCGCTTACGGCTTTTGCATTTAGGGGCCGTGTACCTAGGGTCTTTTTTGTTCCTGGCTTGGGGGCTTTTTTGGAGGCAAATTCTTCAAACGCAGCGTTATAAGGACCAGGAAAAACAGCAATCGCAGCGGCGTATTTTACAACCGGGTCCGCGAGGGCATATTTATGATCGCAATGGGCAGTTATTAGTAGGAAACAGGCCGGGTTTTTCCGTAGTGCTTTACCTGGGTGAGCTGCGCCAAGAACTACGGCAGGAATATTTAAAAAAAGTCCGAGAAGCCCGGCAAGCCCGGCAAGCCGGTGGGCAAACGCATCTTAATCGTGATAGCCTCCGGGCGGACGCGCGCGCTGCCGTTGTTCAGCGCTATTTGGAGCACCTCGAAGGCATTTTGGGTCGCAAGCTTTCCCTCGACAAACCTGCCTTATTGCGTCATTTTGCTCAAAAACTGCTGCTGCCTTTCCCTTTAGCTCGAGACCTCTCCGACCAGGAATATGTCCGGCTGTGGGATGCCTTGCCCATAGATAGCCCTATGCAGCTGCATGGAGAGGCGTTTAGGTATTACCCGTTTGGATGCGCAGCAGCGCATGTTTTGGGCAACGTAGGCCCAGCAGAGGCTACTATCGATGCGTTTGCGGATAAAAAGCTCACCACCTTTAGCTTCAAAACCCAAACAGGACGCAGTGGCTTGGAGCTTGTCTTTGACGCTTCCTTACAAGGGAAAAACGGCGGCAGTATTTGGCAAGTCGATCCTTCGGGCTTCCAATACCGTTGCCTGGAAAGCGTGATACCCCAAAAGGGCCAAGATCTTCATATAACCATAGATATCGAATTACAACGGGTCGCTGAAGCCGCCTTAGGCGCCAGAAGGGGCGCTGTTGTATTGCTAGATATCGCTACAGGGGAGGTACTCGTCATGGCCAGCAAGCCGGACTACGACCTCAATGCCTTCGTGCCGACCTTGAGCGTCGAGGCCTTCCGAGCCATCAGTGAAAACGAGGCCTGGATGAACCGTGCCCTCCAAGGCCTGTATCCACCCGGCTCACCCTTTAAGCTCATTACCGCTATGGCCGCCCTGAAGGCCGGAGTGATCACGCCTGAAACCCGCTTTGACTGCGACCGCTTTTACAAAGTCGGCAATCGCCTTTACCCCGAGCACGACAAGCTAGCCCTGGGCAGCGTCGATCTCAAGGAGGCGCTTTCGATGAGCAGCAATGTGTACTGCTACCAAGTCGGCCTCCAAGTGGGCCCCGAAGCCCTTGCCAAAGAGGCAGCCTTTTGGCACTTAAACAGCCCCACAGGGATAGAGCTCCCTTTCGAACCTCAGCAACGCAGCGTCCCGGATCCGCAATGGAAGCTCGAAAAACGCCACGAACGCTGGTATCCCGGCGATACCGCCAACATGGCCATTGGCCAAGGGTTTTTGCTGACCACCCCTTTGCGCATGGCCTGTTTTGCAGCCGCCCTAGGGAGCGGTAACCCCGGCTTTCAGCCCACCTTACTCAAAAAAGAATCTACAAACGCCCTACAATCCAGCACCCTCCCCGCCTCCGGTGCCCATGGCCTCAAACCCAGTGACTACCAAGCCCTTTTAGCTGGCATGCGCCAAGCCGCCACCCAGGGCACAGGCCGCCTCATTGCCATCCACGGTAGCGATATTTGCGTCAAGACCGGCACCGCCCAGATCGCCAACAATACCCTCACGCTCGCCTGGCTTATCGGGTTTTATTATGCCACGCATACCACGCATGCCACGCAGGAATCCCTACCCACGGTAGCCCTCTGCGTCTTGGTCGAAGGCGCTGACCCCAACGACGGCTATGCCGGCAGCACCACCGCCGCCCCGATCGGCCGCACGGTGTTGCGAGCGTACCAAAAAGCAAAGGAGAAGGGAGGGAAGGACTAAGGGGCGCTTGCGCCCCTTAGAATCCCCTACCGATAGGCGATTTTTAAAAATGCGATGCATTTTATAAAAATCGCCTATCGGGAAGGGAATACCAAGTCCCCTTCTTGGCTCTCTACGAGATCCACTAGGGCCTTCCCCACTTTCATGCCCCTTAGTCCAGCCTTTTCTTCTTTAATAAATGCATCCATGTGATCATAGGTGTAACGAAATATCTTAATTGGAGGCGTGTTATCGACAATGACAAGCTTATTGTCCTTTGTCCCAAGCCCAGAATGTCTCCTGATACTGAGCTCCTCGCACTTTCCTTTTAAGGGGAGTAGTACGAGTTTAACTTCTTCAGCGCCTATTTTTTTAAAGAAATCAATGCCTTGTTTTTCAAAGAGAGCCTTTGCTTGTTTCTGGCCCACTTGTGTTTGTGCAAAGTGTTTAGCCGAAGGACACTCCAGGAGAATCGTTATCGTGTAACCAACGCTACGACGAAACTCACTGAGTAATTTTGAGAGCTGATCCGGCGTTGTTTTTACCAAGGTATATTTCACGCTCTTATCGCAGACAGGATATTCCGTCCATGGCTTTGAATCGTTCCTAGGGCTCTTGATCACTGACTCCAAGGAGGCCGCACTGAGGGAAGTAGCCATGAAGGCCACGAGTAATAGATATTTTCCAAACATTATCATAATGCGGCCACGCTGGCATAAATCCATAGGTCTGTCAAGTGTTTTTGTTATAAAGACTAAGGGGCGCTTGCGCCCCTTAGCATCCCCTTTCCGATAGGCGATTTTTAAAAATGCGATGCATTTTATAAAAATCGCCCATCGGGAAGCATATACTAAGGCCCCCACAGATTCCTTCGGAATCGAAATTAATGTACACTTCGATCGCGAAGCGATCCGGAGGGGCCTTAGTATATGCTATCAGGTAGCGATTTTATTAAAATGCATCGCATTTTATAAAATCGCTACCTGTAGGGGATCTACCGTCTTGGCAGTCAAGAGCAAAAGTCTAAAATTCATAATTTTTTTCGTAAACCCTGTCATTTTTTATCATCGTATTTAAGCACACTATCATTTTGCGCATGACAGCTATTAGCGCA
>JANYDI010000055.1 GCA_025363695.1 Opitutia bacterium | reverse complement strand
AGCCCTGGGTTTGGCATAGAAAAAAGATTTAGAGCCCTACAGGGGCGATTCATTAAACCTGATATATTGTTCATAGTTAATTTTTAAATAAATTTGATGCATTTTTAATGAATCGCCCCTGTAGGGCTCTGGTTTGTTTTTTACCCGTAAGCCCAGGGCTTTAGCCCTGGGTTTACAAGCATTCGCCCCTTCAGGGCTCTCATTTTGTGGTTTGTTTTAAACAATTATTTATCAACCCTAACGGATCCCTTAAAACAGGTTTTAAAAATGCCTAAAAAATGTGGCTTCGATCGCTTTGCGATCTGTGGGGTGCCTTGTATCACCATACACGGTAGCAATTTACTTAAAATGCTTTGCATTTTAATAAATTGCTACCGTTAGGGGATCCAAGGGGCGCAAGCGCCCCTTGGCCCTTTCCCTTTCCCTTTCCCTTTCAACACCAACACGTCGCACACCTTTGAAGGCACGGCTTTTGCCTTGCGTAGCACACTCAATACGTTCAGGCTTCGGTGTACAATAAACGATTAACCCATGGAAACGCTCCTACCCCAGGCAAAAAAAAACCTAGAAAGCTATTTGGCCATCCCCCAGCTGCCGCAGTGGGCTCTTAAGAGCATCGAGTGGCTTTTGCAAGAAAATGCCTTTGAAGCCCTCAATGAACGCTTTTACTGCCAGCTCCCCTTTGGCACAGCGGGCATGCGCGGGCACACCCTCCTGCCCTTAATGACGCCTTATGAGCTTGAGGAGAGCTCCCCTGCTGCGCATGCCGCTATTGGCAGCGCTACGCTCAATGATTTAGAAATCATCCGCGCCACGGTGGGGCTGTATTGTTACAGCCAGCAGCAAAACCAGGGCCTGCTTAAGCTGGTCATTGCCTACGATTCACGCTATTTTTCTAAGCATTTTGCCGAGCTTACCGCTTCCACATGGTCCCAACTCGGCGGTCATGCGGCCCTGTTTAGGGGAAGCCGCTCCACCCCGCAGCTGAGCTTCATGGTCCGCCATGCCAGTGCCCATGTCGGCGTGGTGATCACCGCCAGCCATAATCCGCCCCACGACAACGGCTACAAAGTCTATTTTAAAGATGGTGGCCAAATGGCGGGTCCCAACGCCCAAGCGGCCATTGCCGTCATACGAGCAACGCCCTTGGAGGCCGTTGTCCCCTACCTTGACAAACGCATGGCCAAGGTAGAGACCCTCGAAAATGACAGCGATGCCCCCTACCTTGCCATGCTTCAGGCCGGTATTTTGGATCCTCAACGCCTAAGCGCCTACAGCCCCAGGGTCGTCTACACGCCTTTACATGGTACAGGAGACTGGATTGCCGCCCCACTCTTCAGTGCCGTGGGCATGGCTGCTCACTGCGTGGAAAGCCAAAAATACCCTGACCCTCAATTTCCTACCGTAAGCTCCCCCAACCCCGAAGACCCCAAAGCCTTAACGCTGGCCTTAGCGCAAGCCCAAAAAGAAGCCGCGGACCTCGTTTTTGCCTTTGACCCGGATGCCGACCGTATGGGTGTGGCTGTTCGAGAAAAAGACGGCTCCTACCGCTGCCTCAGTGGGCATACGACGGCAGCGCTCCTATGTGCCTTTCGCATCCAATCCCTGCAGCGTTTGGGCTGGATCACCCGCAAAGACCGCTGCGTGGTGATTAAGAGCTTTGTGACCGCGCCGCTGATGGCAGCCATTGCGCACGATCAGGGCATCCCTTGCGTAGAAACCCTTACCGGGTTTAAGTGGATTGGCCTCAAATTAAAGTACTACGAGGAGCTCCTTTTAGAAAAAATAGCGCCCGCAGCCCCGCCTACCGAGCGCAAAGCCTACGCGCAGGCCATGCAAGCACACAGCCGTTTTTACCTCTTTGGAGGCGAAGAAAGCTACGGCTACCTCATCAGCGACACCCTCCGCGACAAGGACGCCCACAGCGCTGCTCTGGCCTTTTGCGAGCTTTTTTCCTGGCTTAAGGAGCAAAAAAAATCCGTCACAGACTTTGAAACCCAGCTTTATCTGCGCTACGGCTACTTCCATCAACGGCTAATAAACCTTAGCTACGACGGCAGCACAGGTAGCAAAAATATACAAAAAATCATTGCCAGCTACCGTTCCCAGCCCCCAGAAAAAATCGCCAACGAACGCGTCATCGAGATCAAGGATTTTGGGGAAAACACCTACCTCGACGCCGATAACATCCCCATCCCCAAGGAAGACTTTTTCATGGTCTACCTAGAAAATGGCTACCACTTTGCCCTCCGAGCCAGCGGAACCGAGGCCAAGATCAAGTACTATCTGTTTGGCCACGAACCTGTCTCCTCCGCAAATCAGCTGGAAACCACGCGCCTCAAGGCCAAGGGACGTCTCAAGGGGCTCGAAGAGGCCTTGGTAAGGGATGCGCGTATGCGCTGCGAAGGGTTTTAGGGGGGCAGAGGGGGTGGATGCTGCGTCATGGAAGTGACTCACGCACCGTAGTGCGCTACGCACTGGCAGTGCGCTACGCTACTTCCCTTCCTTGCCTGCACCCCCTCTGCCCCCCTAAAACCGGCTCGAAGCAATTCATAAAACACTCCCTGATTGCTTCGCGATCAGCCCTGATGAATCCTAGCTATTTCATTCAAAGCACACTTAAGGAGACCTGAAGGGCCGGCAGATACGTAGCCCAGGGCGTAAGCCCTGGGTTTGGCATGAAAAAAACCGGAGCCCTGTAAGGGCGGCACTCAGAACGTGAATACGAGTGTCGCCCCTGTAGGGCTCAAAAAAATTTCACCCGTAAACCCAGGGCTTACGCCCTGGGCTACGATATGCCGGCCTTTCAGGCCTCCTTAAGTGTGGTTTGATCAATGACTTAGATTAGACTTAATGGATGACACGCCCTAATTTGGCTCAGATGATTTTTTCTTCACAGAACCTAAACCCCTCACAGATCGCGAAGCGATCCGGGAGTACTTTATGAATTGCTTCGAGCCGGGTTTAGGGGAGGTATTGGGGATTCGGACAAGGAAGGGAAGTGCGTAGCGCACTACGGTGCGTGAGTCACTTCCATGACGCCGTCCCAAACCCCAATGCCCACCTAAACCCATCCTAAGGGGAGCGAGTGCCCCCTAGCCCTTTCTCCTTTCTCCTCCTTTTCACTCCCTGCATTTTTTTTGTTGTTGATTTAAACGCACCTATAGCCTACGCTACGGGCATGATTACGCATCTAGGAATACTGGGTTACCCGGGGCGCTTGGCTAGGGCTATTTGTGAAGCGGCTGCTCAGCGTGGGCAACTTGTTACGGTGTTGCCACGCGATCCTGAGGGGATGATGCGTGCGCTTAGGTGTTGCGAGTCGGTCATCGATGCTAGTGCGCCCGAAGGGACGCTCGCCTTAGCCCATGTAGCGGCGGAGTCCAAAAAGCCCCTCATTATCGCTACGACGGGACACTCGCAGGGGCAACTGGCCCAGCTGAAAACCTTCAGCCACGCCATACCGATCTTGAAATCTCCTAATTTTGCCCTCGGAGCCGTTGTGCTTCAGCAACTCATGACCCAAGCCTGTACCTTGCTTGAAGACGGGTACGAATTAAGCTTGATGGAAATGCATCGTCAAGGAAAGAAAGACTCCCCCAGCGGGACAGCGCTGGCCTTGGCAGAGCAAACGGATCGCCCATGTCCTATTACCAGCCTGCGCTTGGCAGATAACCCAGGAGAACACACCGTCTACCTGGCGGGTCACGGAGAACGTATTCAACTGACTCACGTATGCTACGACCGCAAAGCCTACGCTTACGGTGCTCTTAGGGCTGCCCATTGGCTCACTAAACAAGCTCCAGGATGGTATTCTATGGAAGACTTTATAACAAGCTTTTCACGATAACGCTTTTATGAACGCATGGACAGAGCTCCTCAGCCCGTTTTGGGAAAATAAACCCAGTAGTAGCAAACTCGACAATGGCTTAGAGCTTTTGGTCAAGCAGGATTTTCGCCACGCCTTGTGCTCTATCCAGTTTTGGGTGCCCACAGGGAGTATCCACGAAGGCGCTTGTCTAGGGTCTGGGCTATCGCATTTCTTGGAGCATATGGTCTTCAAGGGCTCCTCCAAGTATAGCGGCAAAAAGGCTGTCGAAATGCTGCATGGGGTGGGCGGCAGCGTCAATGCCTACACGAGCATCGAACGCACGGTTTACCACGTAGAGCTGCCCTCCAGCGCGCTGGCTTTGGGCTTGGAAATCCTTGGCGACATGGTCTTTAAGCCCATTTTGGACCCGAGTGAAATCAACAAGGAACGCCAGGTGATATTGCGTGAAATCGATATGTGCGAGGACGAGCCCGAATCCAAGCTCTCCCGCTTGCTCTTCGAAACCGCCTTCCGCGTACACCCCTATCGTTTCCCCGTCATCGGCTACCCGGCTTTGCTCAAAAAACTCAGCGCCCAAGACCTCAAAGCCTACCATGCCAAGTATTATACACCCAACCGAGTAAAAATCGTCATCGCTGGCGCCGTAGACCCTGAGGAATGCCTGGCTCTGGCTCAACGTTACTACGGCAGCCTGCCACGTGGCTTTGAGGACACCCCCACGCTCCCAACAGAACCCCTTCAGCTAGGACCTCGAGAAGTCACTACGCATGGCGATTACGAACTAGCGCGCGGCTTCATCAGCTTCAAAGTCCCCGGAATCACCCACTCCGATGCCCCCGGGCTCGATGCCTTGGCCCACGCGCTGGGCTATGGCTACAGCTCTCCGCTTTGGCAAGCCCTGCGTGAAGGCCAATGCCTTGTGCAGTCCATCGACGCCTCCGTCTGGAACCCTGGTCAAAGCGGCCTTTTTTCCATCGGCTACACCTGTGACCCCGACAAACACAGCGCGACCCAAAAAGCCCTAATGCCCGAGCTTGCTAAAATTCTAGCTGCAGGCTTTACTCAGGAAAAAATAGATCAATACATCCGCCATTTTGTAGTCAGTGAAATCAACGCCCACAAAAGCATCTACGGTCAGGCCAGTCGTATAGGCTTTGCCTATGCCATTATGGGTGACCCGCACTATTTACCCTTCTATTTAGAAAAACTTCAAGCCCTGCGCCCTACGGACCTCCAAGCCCTGGGCCAACGCTATTTGGTCCCGCAAACGCTCACTCAGGCCTATTTGTCGCCCACACCTAAAAAAAACGTCAGCCCCAAGCCTGTCGTCAAAGCTGAGCCCTTTAGTTACCAGTCCGGAACTTTGAGCAATGGCCTGCGTTTCTTGACGATTCCCAACAAAGAGCTGCCCAAAATGCATGTCACCTTGGCCAGCCTAGGCGGTCCCCTGTTTGAAGAAAGCCCCGGAGCTACTTACCTGCTGTCGACCCTCCTGACCAAGGATACCCAAAAGCACACAGCCCAGCAAGTCGCTACTCAACTGGAGAGCTACGCCATGAGCTTCAATGACTTTTGCGGCAACAACAGCTTTGGTGTGAGCGCCGAAGCCCTCAGCCTGGACCAAGAACGCCTCCTGGACACCCTCAAGGAAGCCATTTTGGAGCCCGCCTTTTCCAAGGCCACCTTAGAACGCGAGCGCGATGCTCAACTGGCCGACATTGCCGAAGAAGCCGAAGATGGCCTGAGCCTCACGCTCCGGCGCCTTCGAGAACGCTTTTTTAAAGGCCACCCTTATGCCATTGAGCCCATCGGCAGCAGCGAAAGCGTAAAAACCCTCACGCAAGCCAACCTACAGGATTACTATAAAAAACAATGCGTCGGCCCCAACACCGTTGTGGCCATCACCGGTGACTACACCACCGCCTCTGTCGACTCCTTTCTACAAGCACTCAACGCCCTGCCGGCAAGTCCCTTAGTCCCCAAAGCCCATCCCTTTACGGCACCCCAAAGCCCCCACGAAAGCAGCTTTACGCTGGAACGCGAACAGGCAATCTTTACCCAAGCCTATGCCGGCGTAGGGCTTCGGCACAAAGACTTCTTTGCCAGCGAAGTCCTTGAAGAACTCTTTAGCAGCATGTCCAGTAAGCTCTTTTTTACTGTCCGAGAGGAACGCAGCCTTGCCTACTTTGTCGGCGCTGGCCGCATCAAGGGTCTGGACACGGGCATGTTCTATTTTTACGCTGGCATCCAAAATGCCGCTGCCCCCAAGCTTGCCCAGGCCGTCCAAGCAGAAATCCAAAGAGTCCAATCCGGGCAGTTCCTCCCAGGGGAAATCGAACGCGCCCAACAACGCCTCATTACCCGCAAGCACCTAAGCCTCCAACGCCTCAGCGAACGCGGTATGCAAGCCGCCCTCAATAGCCTCTATGGCCTCCCCATCGACGAAGCAGCAAGTTACATTCAGGGCATACGCAGCGTCAACGCCGCCGGACTCCAGGCTTTTGCCAAAGAATATTTGGTGAATGGGGTGACGTTGAGTATGTTGACGAAGGAGTAAGTAAAGGGCCAAGGGGCGCTTGCGCCCCTTGGATCCCCTCCGATAGCGATTTATTAAAATACTACGTATTTTAAATAAATCGCTATCGGGGAGGGAATACTAAGGGCCTCCACAGATCGCGAAGCGATCGAATATAAAGATTTAATTTATTTAATTAAAACCACAAAATGAGAGCCCTACAGGGGCGAATGCTTGTCAGCCCAGGGCTTTAGCCCTGGGTTTACGGGTGAAAAAAGATTTAGAGCCCTGTAAGGGCGATTCATTAAAACTGATATATTACATATGTTTAATTTTCTGATAAATTTGATACATTTTAATGAATCGCCCCTGTAGGGCTCTGGTTTATTTTTTACCGTAAACCCAGGGCTTACGCCCTGGGCTATCCATCATTCGCCCCTACAGGGCTCTCATTTTGTGGTTTTAAGCTTAGTTAATTGTTCACACGCCCTAATTCATTCATTCAAAACACACTTAAGGAGGCCTGAAGGGCCGGCATATCGTAGCCCAGGGCGTAAGCCCTGGGTTTGGCATAGAAAACAGACCAGAGCCCTGTAAGGGCGGCACACAAGAAAATTCCCGAAAGTGTGAGTGTCGCCCCTGTAGGGCTCAAAAAAATTTCACCCGTAAACCCAGGGCTTACGCCCTGGGCTGTCCATATGCCGGCCTTTCAGGCCTCCTTAAGTGTGGTTTGTTGTTATATAAAATTCAGGGCTCTCATTTTGTGGTTTATTTTTAAATAATTATTTATCAACCCGAACGGATCCCTTAAAACAGGTTTTCAAGATGCGTAAAAAACGTGGCTTCGATCGCAAAGCGATCTGTGGGGGCCTTAGTATCACCCTTCCCGATAGGCAATTTTACCAAAATGCGCCAGCATTTTGTAAAATTGCCCATCGGAAAGGGGATCCTAAGGGGCGCAAGCGCCCCTTGGCCCTTTAACCTTTCTTCTAATCTTATGCTCATCAGTGGCGCTTTTTTTTCTGGGCTTTTGGCTAGCCCGCATTGCTTGGTGATGTGCGGGCCCTTGGCGGCTACGGTCTTGCGTCCTGGGAATTGGAGGCTGCATGCCTGTTACCATGTGAGTCGCCTATGGGCGTTTTCTTTACTGGGAGGCTTGGCTGGGAGCCTGGGCAGCCCGGTGCTAAAGGGCCAGTGGCGCTTGTTTCCGTGGGCGATGGGGTTTTTCTTTTTGGGCATGGCCCTGCGGGTGGATCGTTATATCCCTAAGCCTGCTTTTGTGATTCCCTTTTTGTGGCGTATATCCGCACGTTTCCAAAAAAAACCCAAGCTCCTTGGAGCCCTAGTCCTGGGACTCCTGACCCCCTTTGTCCCCTGTGGACCGCTTTATTTAATTGTTGGTTTAGCCTTGCTTTCGGGTTCATTTTGGGATGGATTTATTCTGCTACTTGGGTTTGGCTGTGGTACGCTCGTGCTACTAAGCCTGGCTTATTGGCAGTGGACTCACCTACAAGGGCGCGCGTCCCCCTCTTGGACTTCCAAGTTACAGCGCATCCTTGCCTTTATTGCTGCTTCTATCATCTTTTGTCGCCTCATTTTAGGCTGTCGCTTGGGCTTTGGCCTTTGCGTTTAATTGAGGAATTTTCTCATGTTTACACTTTTAGCACAGTTTAAAGCCTTATGGGGGCCCTTGCGGCTTTTTGATTCGATCCTATTTCGTTCGGCCATGGCCTGGATCTCTGCGTTAGGGATAGGGATTACCCTGAGTCCGTGGATTTTTAGACACCTGCGGCGTTTGCGTATGGCCCAAGTTTTTCGGGATGCCAAAGAGGTGCATGCCTTGGCGGACCTGCATGCGCACAAGAAAAATACGCCGACCATGGGCGGCTTGGCCATCTATGCGTCGCTCATGGCCAGTGTGCTTTTTTGGGCCAAATGGAACATCTATGTTTGGGTCGCCTGTGGGGTGTATACGGCTTTGACACTTTTAGGGTTTGCGGATGACTTTCTCAAGCTCAAGCAGAAAAATAGCCGCGGTGTACCTGGACGCCAAAAAATGTTAGTCCAAGGCTGTATTACCTTTTTGGCCCTAGGAGCGCTGCTGATGCACCCAGATTCTTACGCCCTGATGACGCAGCTATGGGTGCCCTTTTATAAGCTGCCGCTATGGGAAACCATGCCGCTTGGCGTGGCTTTTTTGCTCTTCTTTTGTGTCCTTTCTGGGACCAGTAACGCCATCAACCTCACAGACGGCGTGGATGGCTTGGCTATCGGCTGCGTGATCACGGTCTCCCTGGGCTATGCGGTTATGGCCTATGCCTGCGGCAATGTCTTGGTCGCCCATTATTTGTGTATTGGCTATGTTCCTGGAGCCGGTGAGCTGACCATTCTTTGTTCCGCTCTATTGGGTGCTAGTATGGCTTTTTTATGGTACAATGCCCAGCCAGCAGAAGTTTTTATGGGCGACACGGGCTCCTTAGCCCTCGGCGGACTCATTGGCGTGATTGCCTATATGACCCTACAGCCCTTTACGCTGGTCATCATGGGCGGTATTTTTGTGGTTGAGGCCTTGTCGGTCATTCTTCAAGTAGGTTCTTTTAAGCTGCGTCGTAAACGCATTTTTCGTATGGCTCCGATACACCATCACTTCGAGCTCAAGGGCTGGCCAGAGTCAAAGGTCGTCATAAGGTTTTGGATCCTCTCCTTGATGTGTACCATCGCAGGACTGGCGAGCCTTAAGCTCAGATAGGAAAAACTAAGGGGCGCTTGCGCCCCTTAGGATCCCCTTTCCGATAGCGATTTATAAAATACTACGTATTTTAATAAATCGCTATCGGAAAGGGAGATACTAAGGCGTGTCCTCATTTTAAATTAACCTACCCCTCTATCCTTGAAAGTGACTTAAGTACTTGATTAACAACCCTTTAGCAATCAAAACTCAAAATGAGAGCCCTGAAGGGGCGAATGCTTGTCAGCCCAGGGCTTTAGCCCTGGGTTTTGGCATGGAAAAAAGATTTAGAGCCCTACAGGGGCGATTCATTAAACCTGATATATTGCCCATGGTTAATTTTTAGATAAATTTGATATATTTTAATGAATCGCCCTTACAGGGCTCTAAATCTTTTTTCACCTGCAAACCCAGGGCTAAAGCCCTGGGCTGACAAGCATTCGCCCCTTCAGGGCTCTCATTTTGTGATTTTAATAAATAGTTATATCATTAATTGAGGACACACCCTAAGTCCCTCCTCGATCGCTTCGCGATCAGCCTTCAATGAATAGTAGTCGATTCCGAAGGAATCTGTGGGGGCCTTAGTATGCCCTCCCAGGGTGCGATTTTTATAAAATGCTTTGCATTTTTAAAAATCGCACCCTGTAGGGGATCCTAAGGGGCGCAAGCGCCCCTTGGCCTTTCCCTTTCCCCTTGGCCCTTTAACTGCCATCTCCGTGGGTTTTATAAAGCGAGGCATAGAGCGGGCAAGTGCTGAGCAGCTCGGCATGGGGGCCCTGGGCCAGCAGACGCCCGCCCTCAAAGACAAGAATCTCGTCCACGCAGTGAACGGTATTGAGGCGGTGGGAGATGATCAAAACCGTCTTGTGACCCCGGAGTTTTTGAATCGCCTTTTGGATGAGCTGGTCACTATGAGCATCGAGGGAAGACGTCGCCTCGTCCAGGATCAAGATGGGCGCATTGCGGACAAAGGCCCGCGCTAAGGCAATTCTTTGGCGTTGACCCCCAGAAAGACAGGAACCTCGGTCGCCCACTTGCGTCGCGTAACCGTGTTCCTGTTCCATAATAAATCCGTGCGCGTAGGCATCTCTTGCGGCGGCTTCTATCTGCTCCTGAGATGCCTTCAGGTTGCCCATGCGTATATTGTTATAGATTGTATCGTTAAACAAAACAGGATCCTGGGGAACAAAGGCAATTTGGCGCCTTAAATCCTCCAGATTCAAACGCGTGATGGGAAGCTCATCCAAGAAAATACTGCCGCCATCGACCTCATAAAAACGCGGAATCAACTGCGCAAAGGTAGACTTTCCGGCTCCACTGGGGCCTACCAGCGCATACGACTTCCCTGCCTGCAAGACGGCGGAAAAACACTTCAGCACAGGTAAATTTGAGGCATAGGAAAAATCCACCCCTTCAAAGCGCAAAGCTCCCTGACACACGGCCAAGGGCAGGGCGTCCTTAGGGTTGCTCTCGATGGTAGGCTCGTGGATCAGCTTGGCAATGCGCTCCAAACTAACGCGACCTTCTTGGATTTTTGCATGCAATTGCCCCAGCTCCTTAAGCGGCGCGTAGCACAAGTATAACGCTAAACACAGGGATGAGAATTCGTCAAAAGCAATGCTATGAAAGTACGTGTAAGCCAAGGCTGCCCCGATGCCTAGCGCCGCTAAGGCCTCTACGATAGGCCCAATGCTGATGGTGTAGCTAATCACTTTGAGCTGCGCCTTTCCGAGCAAACTTGTGCTTTTAGCAAACTTTTCCAGCTCATAGCGTTCCAGCTGAAAGGCCCGAATTTCCCGAACAGCCGACAAATTCTGGCTCAGACGTTCTGAAATATGCATCAGCTCCTCCTGCACCGCTTGGGCCTTCAAACGCAAACGCCGGCCAATAAAACGAATACTAAACACACAAACAGGCAAGACCCCCAAAAACAACAGCAAAAAGAACACATCGGCCTTCTGCACGCACAAATACCCCAAGTAAGCAAAAGCTCCCAAAAGCGTCGTAGGGTGCCGCAGCGCATCCAGCGTCACCTGCTGAAAGACAGCCTGCACAACAGCCGTATCCTGCAGTCCGCGAGCAATCAGCGTCCCTGACGGATTTTTATTAAAATACGTCAAGGGCAAGTGCTGGAGCTTTTCAAAAAACAAGCGCCGCAACTCCGACATCACTGCCACCGCGCACACCTGCATCGAATAAATACTCAGTACGTACGAAACCCCCTGAATCGCCGCCACAAAAGCCGGCAATGAGCAATAAAACAATAAACTCCCCAGACCCAAGTCCATCGCATCCAAGCGAAACACCTTTGGGAATACCAGTTTGATCACAAACGGTATCCCAAAGCCCCTCGAGAGGCCGTACACCATCGCCATCGCCATCCCCATAATCCAACGGGATCGCATCGCCTTAAGCGGTTTCCATAAAAGTGATTTCATAAGATAAAAAGAAGTAAGAGAAAAGAAGGAAAAGAAGGAAAGTTAAAGGGCCAAGGGGACGCTGTCCCCTTGGATCCCCTTTCCGATGGGCGATTTTCAAAAATGCGATGCATTTTATAAAAATTGCCCATCGGGAATGGGCGATACAAGGCACCCCACAGATCGCTTCGCGATCGGACAAAACAATGTGGTTATTTTTATTCAAATCACACTTAAGGAGGCCTGAAGGGCCGGCATATACGTAGCCCAGGGCGTAAGCCACTGGGTTTACGGTGAAAAAAGATGTTGAGCCCTACAGGGGCGACACTCCTGTTTACGTTCTGAGTGCCGCCCTTACAGGGCTTTGGTTTGTTTTCTATGCCGGACCCAGGGCTTACGCCCTGGGCTACATATCTGCCGG
>JANYDI010000047.1 GCA_025363695.1 Opitutia bacterium | reverse complement strand
AGCCCTGTAAGGGCGGCACTCAAGAAAATTTCAGAAAGTGTGTGTGTCGCCCCTGTAGGGCTCAAGATCTTTTTCACCTGTAAACCCAGGGCTTACGCCCTGGGCTACGTATATGCCGGCCCTTCAGGCCTCCTTATGTGTGGCTTGTTGTTATATAAAAATACAATACGATCATTTTGATGTGATTTTTCAAGGCAAAAATAGCATAGGTCTAAGTTTTTTATCAATAACACTCCACAAAATGAGAGCCCTGAAGGGGCGAATGCTTATCAGCCCAGGGCTTTAGCCCTGGGTTTACGGGAGAAAAACAAACCAGAGCCCTACAGGGGCGATTCATTAAAATGTATCAAATTTATCTAAAAATTAACCACGGGCAATATATCAGGTTTAATGAATCGCCCCTGTAGGGCTCTAAATCTTTTTTCTATGCCAAACCCAGGGCTAAAGCCCTGGGCTATCATCCTTCGGCCTTTCAGGCCTCCCATAATGCGTTTTTAATGAATAGTTATATTACCTGGTTTTTCGATCGCGAAGCGATCCGGAGGGGCCTTAGTATCGCCCTCGCCGATAGCGATTTATTTAAAATGCGCTAGCATTTTAATAAATCGCTATCGGAAGGGGATCCTAAGGGGCGCAAGCGCCCCTTAGCCCTTAGCCTTTCTGTTCATCCATAGCCACAACCGGCTCTACGGGGGGTTCCGCTGGAGGGACGAAGAGCAGAGCTTTCACGTATTCATCGAATAAATCCACCCAGCAACGCAATTCCGCAGCTTTTAAAGAAAGCTCGATGTTCAGCAAAGTGGCATACTTATCTATGTGTAGACGTGCGGGAGCCTGGATAAGGCTCGCATCGAGTTTTTCGATAAATTCCTTGCGCTTATCCGTCGCCAGCGAATAGGGGCCGCGTTCTAAAATGGGACTCTGCGCCAGGAGCCCATGAACGGAGTCCTTAATATCCCAGTAAAGCTCAAAGAGGCGATTTTTGGGAGGATAGGCACCCAAACGCTCATGCATGCCTTCCTTGGGGAAATTGCCAAGCTTTAGACGTTCCATTAGGGAACGTAAGCTGCCTTCATGCTTAGCTGCAACAATCCCTTGAGCTAAAACGCCGACAAACTCACTCCCTTGAGCTAAAACAAAACTTCCCTCAGGGAGACCTTCGGCGCGTAGGGCATAATCGACAATGTGCATGGGGCCCTCTAGGTAGCTTCCGACATCCAGCTGGACTGAAAAGTCTAAGTCTGGAAAAAGCAGCATTTTCTGAGATTTTGAAAAAACAGGCCTGAGTATTTTCAATGTTTTTTTGAGCTCAGGGAACCAGGTCTGCGCGTAAAAATCAAGCAAATGCGCCACGCTACTGGCCTGAAGCCCACTGGCTGAACAGATGGAATAACTCTGGGAGTAATCCATGAGATCCAGCCCCGTGCGGCGAGCAAGCGCTGGGAGCTGGATGCGCTCGTAGTCCAGGCTTACGCCTCCGGCCCAGGTGCCTGTAAGCTCACGAAGGACCTCGTGCTTGAGGCTCTGAGCACGACGCCAAAGGTAGCTCTTGCTCGCAGGGGCATAGGCGACGAGACGATTGACTAAATTATCGCAATAGCACTCGTAAGCGACAGGATTCCAACGGCCATAGTACCCGATAGGCAAGCGGTCCAAGTAGGCGGCAGGCGTGGGTTTAACGGGAATAGCCGCCTTTAGGTAAGTCCCAAAAGGAGACGTCGAGCTGAGCTTTCCCATGATGCCTAGGCGAGCATCGACGTCATCAAAAGTAACGCCTACGTGGACGGCATCGAGGTCCCGGACTTCCTCAAAGGCAACCTGTACGGCAGCGGAAAGCCAATCGACAGAAGGCGTATCCTCGATAAGTAAGCCCGCCTGAGCAAGGGTAGCAAAAAAGGCTTCTCTGGCTTTTTCTACATAAGCGGAAAATAAAGGGCTGAAAAAACTGACCTCAAGGTCATAAAGATGCGGCGTGTGTCGGACGTAGCGCAGCAGTTGCTTAAAGGGCAAGGGTGCATTAAAGCGCTCTAAGAGCTTGGCATTGCGGGAAAACAGCAAATACTCGCCTTGGCGGGCCGTGGTAATCCCTAATTGCCCTAAAAGACCCTGGTACAAAACCGGTAAATCGGGATCTTGAGCCAGCATCTCTGAATCAAAACACAAAAAGCCTAAGCCATGAAAGGCCTCCTTGCTGTCCCTAAAAAGAAAGGCCCCCAGACCTCGTGATGCGCTAAAGGCTTCAAAATGAGGAAAGCCTAAACGCCCCAAAAATACGTGCATCAGGAGCATGAGTTGCTGGCTTTGATCTCTGCGCAACGCGGCAATGTCTTGCAAGGTTTGCGAAAAACGACCCAAAGGAGGCGTCCTGGCCATGCCCACAAGGGTCATCGGCTCTAAGGGCTCCGGCTGAGCCGGCTCCCCAAACAAGGAGCCCCATCCTGCCATGCATAAAAAAAAGCTCACGAACAACGAATACATGCCACCTACTGTAGGCCCATAGGCTGAACTTGTAAACGCGAAAATAAAAAATTACTTCTAAGATAAATCATTATATCTTCCGTTGTAAGAAAAGTAACGCATATTATGAAAACCTTCATCTATCTTTTAACATTGGCAATAAGCAGCTCCTGCCTGGCGGTTGGAGACGAAACAGCCTCGCGCATTGAGGCGTTTTTGAAAAAAAACTATATCCTCCATCAAGCCGATAACCAGGATGATATCTTGGGCAATCTGGCTTTTTCCTATGTCAACAGGGAAGGCTTTATAGAAGTAAAGCCGACAGCGAGATCATGCCTAAAGCGGGGGCACAAACCCACTCAAATGGTTGCTGACAACGGCAATCGAAAAGAAATTCAGGAGTTCTATAAAGTAAATCAATCGGGCATCATGACGATTTTACAAGCCCTGGGATTTACGTTTTCAAAAGACAGACTCTACATGAATAAGCTTGTCCAACAAAATGTAAGGAGAATCGACTACGATGACATCGACTGGAATTTGTTTCAGAAAGAACGCGATGCGATGTACAAGGACGTTAAATACTGGGCGCGTGACATGAAGGCATTTGTCATTAAATCCTCGACAACCATGGGCCTCATTTCTTCTGAAATAAAAACAAAAAGTTTTAGCATCGGAAGCTTTATTACCAGCGGCAACGGAGGCTTAGGGATGAATAGCCTTGAGTCGAGCTCCCAGACAGGCTCCGTGATTATCATTACTCCTGCTGAACTCAATCCCATTGAAAACATCACAGATAGCCAGTACCAAGTGGACCCCATGGACAACTATGACGCCCTCGCCGCTAAGGAAACGAAAAAGTCTCTACTCGCCTACTTTCGCATGGCCAGCGGCGAAGCATCCGGTCAAGCAACAGAATCCGCTGAAGACATTCTTTCCAGCACCGCTAACTGGGGAAGGGAAGAACGTTCCCTCGAAAAGGATGAAATAGACGCCATCTGGGCCAAGCTCCCAGGCTCTGGCGCCGATGCCGCCTTCTGTACCATAGTAGATACGATGAGTGAAGGTGAATAAGGGGCCAAGGGGAGCCAGCTCCCCTTGGATCCCCTTTCCGATGGGCGATTTTCTAAAATGCTAGCGCATTTTAGGAAAATTGCCCATCGGGAGTGGGTATACAAGGCGCCCCACAGATCCCTTCGGGATCGAACTTTTTACTTAAAACGCATAATGAGAGCCCTGTAGGGGCGAATGCTTGTCAGCCCAGCCAGCCTACGCCTAAAGGCTTCGGCGGCCAGGGGACGCAAAGTGTGTTTTAGTGTTAAAATAATTTAACTACTTGATCAATAACAATCCACACGTCTTTGCCCCTTGGCCGCCGAAGCCTTTAGGCGTAGGCTGGTTGGGCTGACAAGCATTCGCCCCTTCAGGCCTCTCATAGTGTGGTTTGTTTTTAAACAATTATTTATCAACCCTAACGGATCCCTCAAAACAGGTTTTAAATTTAAGGGGCTGACACCTAATAATGTTTTTTGAGAAGAGATTTTAGATCCTTGAGAAGGAGTTTTGGTGAGCCTAAATTAAAGCGCCATTCGCACTCTTTCAAGAACAAATGAAAATGAGATCGGCAAATTCCGTTGTAAG
>JANYDI010000034.1 GCA_025363695.1 Opitutia bacterium | reverse complement strand
AAAAGCTGCGAAAGTTGCACTGGTAGCCATCATACGCAAAATGATATTATGCTTAAATTCTATGGTAAAAAACGACAGAGTTTACGAAAAAATTATGAATTTTTAGACTTTTGCTCTTGACTGCCAAGACGGTAGATCCCCTATCAAGAAGGGACATACTAAGCCCCCCACAGATCGCGAAGCGATCCGGGTGTATTTTATGAACTGCTTCGAGCCGGTTTTAGGGGTGCATTGGGGGTGCGGACAAGGAACCTAGCGCGACGTGTGCTTTTGCACTCGAGCGCGAAGGTGACACAGTCCCCACCCCCAATGCACCCCTCAAACCATCCTAAGGGGAGCGAGCTCCCCTTAGCCCTTAACCCTTTAACTTTCCCTGCATTTTTTTATTTTTTTTAAATTTTCTTCTTGTTTTCACTACGAAAATCATGGTATAATAGCTACATGAAAGCGGTAGAAGGACTGGAGCACGAGCAGCTAAAAAACTGGATTTACGAAAGGGCCAAACACCTAAAACCATCGGCGCTACACGTATGTACGGGAACGGCGGAGGAGTCCGATGCGCTGCTGGAGGGTCTCTGCGCCAAGGGGCAGGCCATTAGGATACCCAAGCGGCCGGGGTGCTTTTTGTTTCGCTCGGACCCTCGGGACGTCGCTCGGGTAGAAAGCAAAACCTTTGTGTGTAGTCAAACGGCCCAGGTGGCTGGGGTGAACAATCGCTGGGGAGATCCTGACGCGTTTAAGGCTTGCCTGGAGCGTTGGTTTGACGGAGCCATGCAGGGCCGTACGCTGTATGTGGTGCCGTTTTGCATGGGTCCGATTGGGTCACCGTATTCAAGAATAGGCGTGCAATTGACGGATTCTCCCTACGTGGTGTGCAGTATGCGGATTATGACGCGTATGGGCTCTTCGGTTTTGGAGGCCCTTGGGACACAGGGGAGTTACGTAGCCTGCCTGCACTCCGTAGGGATGCCCCTAGCCCCAGGCCAAAAAGACAGCACTTGGCCCTGTAACCCCGACAAGGTCTGCATTGCGCATTTCCCTGAAGCTAATTTGATTTATAGTTTTGGCAGTGGCTATGGCGGCAACGCCCTTTTGGGTAAAAAATGCCTAGGCCTACGGATGGCCTCGATCATGGGCAAGCAAGAGGGCTGGCTAGCGGAGCATATGCTGCTGATGGGCGTCAAAGACCCGCAGGGACAAAAAAGCTACATCGCTGCGGCCTTTCCGAGTGCCTGTGGTAAGACAAACCTTGCCATGCTGCAGCCCCCAGAAGGCATGAAGGACTGGACCGTAACAACCTTGGGTGATGACATTGCTTGGATACATCCCGGGAAGGACGGCCGCCTTTATGCAATCAATCCTGAAACCGGGTTTTTTGGCGTTGCTCCGGGTACGGGTCCTGAAACCAACCCCAATGCCCTGATGAGTTGCGCCCGCAATAGTCTTTTTACCAACGTAGCGCTTACCGATGACGGCGATGTCTGGTGGGAAGGCCTCAGTGAGCCGCCCGCACACCTCACCGACTGGCAGGGCTGTCACTGGACCCCCGGTTGCGGCCGTCCTGCCACGCACCCCAATGCCCGCTTCACGGCACCCATCCTCCAATGCCCCTCGCGGGATCCTGACTGGGAAAAGCCCGTGCCCCTAGATGCCATCGTGTTTGGAGCCCGCCGCAGCACGGATGTCCCGCTGGTTTTGGAATCCCTCAATTGGGTCCATGGCGTGCAACTGGGCGCCAACCTGTGTTCGGAGCAAACCGCCGCCGCTGACGGCACCGTTGGCCAACTACGTAAGGACCCCATGGCCATGCTGCCCTTTTGCGGCTATGCGATGGAAGACTATATTCAGCACTGGCAAGCCATAGGCAAGACCCTTGCGCATCCACCAAAAATCTTCCAGGTCAACTTTTTCCGCAAAGGTGCCTATAACGATTTCCTGTGGCCCGGCTTTGGCCAAAACCTCCGCGTCCTGGCCTGGATATTCCAGCGCGTCCACGGAAAAGTCCCCGCTCAACAGACCCCGGAGGGCCTATTGCCCTTTTATGCCGATTTTCCGCTCAAGGGCTTGGAATATTCGCAGGAACGCTGGGATGCGTTGCAGAGGTTGGGAGAGTAGGAAGATAGGAAGTAAAGGGCCAAGGGGCGCTTGCGCCCCTTAGGATCCCCTTTCCGATGGCGATTTTAGGAAATACTGCGTATTTCCAAAAATCGCCATCGGGGAGGGAGATACTAAGGCCTCCACAGATCGCTTCGCGATCCGGGTGTGTGTTGTGAACGGCTCCGAGCCGGTTTGAGGGGTGCAGTGGGGGTTGATAAATAATTATTTAAAAACAAACCACAAAATGAGAGCCCTGAAGGGGCGAATGCTTGTCAGCCCAGGGCTTTAGCCCTGGGTTTGCACGTGAAAAAAGATTTAGAGCCCTGTAAGGGCGATTCATTAAACCTGATATATTTCCTATGTTTATTTTCTGATAAATTTTATACGTCTTATTGAATCGCCCCTGTAGGGCTCTGGTTTGTTTTTTCTCATAAACCCAGGGCTTACGCCCTGGGCTGACAAGCATTCGCCCCTTCAGGGCTCTCATTTTGTGGTTTATTGGATAGCTTAATTGTTCACACGCCCTAAAATATCAATCCTTCATTACAAAAAAATTTCCTTCACACACCCTAGAACAGATTCCAAAAGCGACGCAACCTCTATTCCTTAAAAAATATTTACAAAAGCAATGAAAACACTTTGACAAACCACGGACTCTCAGTAAAGTTAGCGAGAAATCTAAGAACTTCTCTATCGATCGCTTCGCGATCTGTGAGGGGCTTAGTATGCCCTCCTCGATAGGCGAATTGCTGAAAATGCTTTGCATTTTCACAATTCGCCTATCGAAAGGGGATCCTATGGGGCGCTAGCGCCCCTTAGCCCTTAAACCTTTCACTTTCAACGCTTAAGGCGCAAGCGCCCCCTCGGCCCTTAAAACCCATGAAACCTAGAAAAACAGTCCTACCCAAAGCTTCCACGGGGCCTGCGGAGCATGCGCGCCCGTTTTGGGGTTTTTTTGCGTTTGTACTGGCCTTACTTTCTTTGGTAGCTTTTTGGGACTACGCGCCGGAGCAAAGCTCGTGGGTGAGCACGCGGGCGATGCAGCCGGGCTACGAGAACAAGGTGGGCGTTGTTGGGGCGACGCTGGCGTTTTTTTGTTTTCGTTTTTTTGGTTTGGGGGCCTGGTTGTTGCCGGCCTATAGCTTTTTATTAGCGGCGGTCTTGTTTTCTAAAAAAGCGCATCGGGTGGTGTGGCAGCGTTTGTTGCTCTTGGTGGTCAGTTTGATTTCTGGGAGCGCTTTTGTTTACTTTTTGAGCCAACAGCTGCATTATGCACCGCGAGGGGCTTCGGCCTATTCAGCGGGCTTTGGCGGGCTGCTGGGCTACTGGACTTTTGGGCTGTTTTTAAAAAAATTCCTGGGCAGCTTTGGCGGCGGCCTCTTGCTGATGCTCAGTATGGCCATGGGGCCTGCCGTAATCATCGGAGAGGGGAGGGGGCTGGAGACCGCAGTGGCGCTGATGCGTTGGATAACCCAAAGGCCTTTGTGGCTGCTGGGGGTGTTGCGTAGGGGTCTGGAGCCGCTTACGCAGCGCTTTGGGGCGCTGAAGGCGTCCATTGCTGAGCGCTTTGAGGCAAGACGTTTGGTTGCGCAGCCGGCTGAGCCGGCAGGGCCGGTGGAGGCCGCCAACGAGGCGCCTTTGCCCGTGGAGGAAGCGGCGTCTGGAGGCCCTAAAAAGAGCTTGATGCGCTTTACCAAGGCGCTTTTGAAGACGCCTTCTGCGGAGGCGCCAGTGCCAGCCAGTGAGGAGGCCGTGCAGCCCTTTAAAATTGTTGCCAGCCAGAAGGTGGAACGCGCGGCTGTTGAGCGTCCGCATACGGGGGCCTACCAGTTCCCGGATATCACCTTATTGACGCCGCAGGTCCATGAGTCCCTCACCTCAGCCGACGAGCATGCCCAGACGGCCCAGCTGTTGCAGCGTACCTTGGAGGAGTTTGGCGTCAAGGTCACCTTGGGGGAGGTGCACACCGGGCCGGTCATTACGCGTTACGAGGTCTATCCCGCAGCTGGCGTACGCGTCGAAAAAATCAGTACGCTGGACAAAAACATTGCCATGTCGCTTAAGGCCTTGGCGGTGCGTGTGTTAGCGCCTGTCCCTGGGAAAGGTTGCGTAGGGGTGGAAGTCCCCAACCAACGCCCAACGCCCGTGTGCATCCGTGAGCTTTTGGAATCCACCACCTGGGCGGAAAACACGGCGGAAATCCCCCTGGCTCTCGGAAAAGAATCTAGCGGTAAACCCCTGATTATCGACCTGGCCAAGATGCCGCATTTGCTCATTGCTGGTTCCACGGGCTCCGGGAAAACCGTTTGCATCAATGCCATTATTACTTCCTTGCTTTTCCATGCCGGCCCCGAAGACCTGCGCTTCATCATGGTAGACCCTAAAATCGTCGAAATGCAGGTCTACAATGCCCTGCCGCACATGCTGATTCCGGTAGTTACGGACCCCAAAAAAGTCCCTGGAGCCCTCAAGTGGTTGATTTCCGAAATGGAGCGCCGCTACCAGATTTTTGCTCAAATGGGGGTACGCAACATTGCCGGGTTTAACGCTAAACAAGCCAAGAGCAAGGAAGCTGAGCAAAAACAGCGTGAGCTGGAGGCCTCGCTGTCAGCGGAAGAACGCATTGCCGTGAACAACATCGAGGTCCCCCGTGATGCCGGCATCAGCATCCCCAAAAAGCTGCCCTATATCGTCTGTATCATCGATGAGCTCGCCGACCTCATGATGGTCGCTCCTGCCGATGTGGAAACCGGCATTGCACGCCTGGCTCAACTAGCCCGTGCGGCGGGTATTCACCTCATCATCGCCACCCAACGGCCTTCCGTCAACGTGATTACCGGCGTCATCAAGGCGAACTTGCCCTGCCGTATCGCCTTTCGTGTCGCCTCCGTCGTTGATAGCCGTACCATCCTGGATACCAAGGGAGCCGACCAGCTCATTGGCCGAGGAGACTTCCTGCTGCTGCCGCCCGGAAGCGGCTTCCTCGTACGTGGCCAAGGCGCCTTTGTTTCCGATGAGGAAACCCATGCCATGGTGGAATCTCTACGCCGCAATGGCCCTCCCGTCTACGCCAGCCACGTCCAGGCCGAAATCGACAGCAGTATCGATGATGACGATGCCGACTGGGGCTCCCAGGAAGAAGAAGACCCCATGATCGAAAAAGCCATCGACGTCCTGCGTGCCACCAAACGCGCCACCGCCTCCAACCTCCAACGCCGCCTCAACCTCGGCTATAACCGCGCTGCCACCCTCATGGAAAAACTCGAAGCCCGCGGCATTGTCGGCCCCGAAAATGGGCAAAAACCCCGCGAAATCCTCCAGGACTTAGGGTAGGGAAGGGCGGAGAAAGGAGAAGCGAGGAGGAAAAAAGGCCAAGGGGCGCTTGCGCCCCTTAGTATACCTTCCCGATAGGCGATTTTTAAAAATGCTAACGCATTTTATAAAAATCGTCTATCGGGAAGGTATACTAAGGCCTCCACAGATCGCTTCGCGATCGGGGAAGTGTGCTTTCGAACTGCCTCGGAAGGGCGGTTTTAACGGAGGAATTTTGATGTTTAGACAAGGAACCTAGCGCGACGTGTGCTACAGCACTCGAGCGCAAAGGTGACGCCGTATAAACTCAAAAGATCCCGTTAAAACCGCCCTTCGGGGATCTACCGTCTTGGCAGTCAAGAGCAAAAGTCTAAAAATTCATAATTTTTTCGTAAACTCTGTCGTTTTTTACCATAGAATTTAAGCATAATATCATTTTGCGTATGATGGCTACCAGTGCAACTTTCGCAGCTTTT
>JANYDI010000015.1 GCA_025363695.1 Opitutia bacterium | reverse complement strand
TAAAGTTGCGTCGCCCACGGAAGTCCCGACCAGGCCACCGACGCGATCCAAGGACCCCGTAACCGTTCCGCTGGTACGATTCGACGAAGAAATATTCACCGTTCCACTACCCAGGCCCAGCATGCCGCCAACATCACTGGTTCCGGTTATATTGCCAGAAGAACTACTGCCGCTGATGGTTGCCGCTCCAGTAGCGGCCCCGACAAGGCCGCCTGTGTTGGCTGCAGAGGAGGTGAGGGTGCCCGTGTATGCGGCGTTGCTAAGCGTGACAACGCCCCCTGCGGCTCCAACGATACCGCCCACGCTGCCCGTTCCGGAGACGTTTGCCGTTACCGTATCATTGCTAATCGTGGAAGTTCCTACACTGCTCAGGCTCCCAACAATGCCTCCCGTTGACGTAGTGCCCGTAACATTCGCTTGATTCGTTAAATTACTGAGCGTTACGGCTCCCGTGGTAGAGCCCACAAAGCCTCCCGTGCTGTCCTTCCCGGTAATCGTTCCGCCAAGCTGAACATTCCGAAGCACCGCACCGGCTCCTAGCGTACTAAAAAGCCCTACGTTGCTTTCGGTGGGTCTATTAATCGTGAGGCTGTTGATGCTATAGCTTGTGGCTGCAACACCAGGGTCTAGCTGATCTCCGACAAATTTTCCGGTAAATCCATCGAGCGTATCAAATCCAGCTCCTGCATTCAAACCGCTACTCGCTGAGGCATCGATATTTTTACCTAAGGCATAACTCCCTGAAAGACTAGCCGTACCGCTACGAATCGTATTGAGGTGCGTGAAGTCATTAACGAGCATGTAGGCATTCAGCTGCCCAGTGCCCATGGTTACCTTTGAGCTAAAGTTTGTTGCGCTGTTATAATTGCTCGGATTATAATAGATGCTTACATTTCCTGTGCTTGTTGAGGCAAAAGTAATTTTCGAGTTGCCCGAAAAGGTAACCGTGCCGGTGCCGATGCCCGTATCATCAGCCCTAAGGTATAGATTTCCAGAAGTGCTTCCTGTATGGGCTATGCTGGAATTGTTTTGGAAAGTGATATCTTTATAAGCCAAAACTTTAAAGTCAGCGTTGCTGCTCCAGGAGAGGTTAGCGTTACTTTGAAAGGCAATCGTGCCGTCCCCGGTCAAGGCATTGTTGGTTTGGAGCGTGACGTTGGTTCCTGTGTTCAGGGACGTAGCTAGCGTATTTGCCATCGAAGCGTTAACATTGATATGTTCAGGATCCAAAAGCCATTGTCCCGGGTTGCCCAGGCTCAGACCCAATAAATCTGAGGAAGCATTGGCGTTAACCTTTATATCGTCACCCAAAATCAGCTGTTCTTTGCCAGAAGTCTCAATATTGCCTCCCGATCCCCCTTGCGATCCTCCTTGGGCTGAAATTTCGCCTGAAATAGTACTCGTCTTTTCAGCATAGATACTTATTTTACCCCCATCGCCCTGAGTTAAGGCATTAGCGCTGAGTTTAGCCCCTGATTCGACGCTGACCGTTTGAGACACGGGAAAATCGGTAGGATTCGTTTTATCGCCACCTATCAAAATACTTCCAGCGCCCACGTCGCCATCCGCCGTTAAGACAGCCGTGGCTGGCACGACGATATCATGCCCAAGGACGCTGATGCTGCCGCCCGTAGCCTTGGGGTCCTTGCCCGAGACATCCAAGGTTCCCCCGGCAATGACTTTGCCTTGATCGTTAAAGTTTCCATCGCCGCGCAGGACAATGCTGCCATTTTTGTCCTCAGCATAGGTAGCTTCAATGGTGCCTTCGTTGTCTACGAGGCTGTCGACAATGTCATTCGAGAGGGCATTGGCCTGGAGGGTAACATTGCCTCCATGGGCTGTAATTTTTCCCGTGTTGCTGACGAGGTTTTTGAGAGGCGTTCCCGTTTCATCCATCCCAGGGCCATCAGCAGAGCCCGTAAGCTCAAAGCCCACACCCGTAGCCTGATCGATAATGACCTTCATTTGCTTTCCTGAAGCCATGATGACCTTGCCCAGGGTGGCTTCAATGGTGCCTCGATTCTGAGCAGAAGCTCCAAAAAAGATGTTAAAGCCTCCCCTTGCAATGGTTATATTTCCGGCATTGATTACGGATCCCCTGGACGCCCCCATGTCAAACAGGTAGTTTCCGCTTAAAAAATCTTCGTTGAGGATATTCGCAGTGGTTGCGATGATGCCGCCTACATCCACAAGAGCCGTGTTCGTGAAGTATAAGCCATAGGGGTTTATGAGGAAAATGTTTCCATTAGCTTGCAGGCTTCCCGCAATGGTGGACATCGTGCCTCCCGTGACGCGGTTAAGCGTGACAGAGTCCGCTCCAGCCTGCACAAAACGTACAAGCTCGCCTTTCCCGATATCAAAACTCGACCAGTCGATAATGCCCTTGTTTGTGCTTTGGTTTACGTCTAACTCCGTCGCGTTAGGTCGATTTATCGTTATCCCTCCGTTAACAATGTTTTCATTTGCAGGGAGGGCTAGGAGGAGTCTGTGTACATCAAAATGGCCAACAAGCGACAAGATGGCTAACGCCAGTAAACTTGCAGTAGAGGCGAATCTAGGAACTGGAGTGCGCTTCATCTTCTTGAGGTAATTTTTTTATTTATAATTTACAGTGATATTAAATCATATAACTATAAAGCTGTGCAATTAAATAATTCTTTATCATTCGCAATAAATAGTGATTTTTTGTAGTTTTCGGGCTATACAGTATAGTCTATGAAGGTTTCTCATATAAATCACCCCTGTAGGGCTCAACATCTTTTTTCACCGTAAACCCTGGGCTTACTCCCTGGGCTACGTATCTGCCGGCCCTTCAGCCGCCTACGCTAAAGCTACGGCGCGCCATGGGCCTCCCTAAGTGCGTTTTGATTAATAGTTAAACTTATAGAGTTTATCATCAACAAACCACAAAATGAGAGCCCTGAAGGGGCGAATGATGGATAGCCCAGGGCGACTCTTGGGTCGCCCTGGGTACAATTGGTAAGTAATTTAGAGCCCTACAGGGGCGATTCTCTAAAGTTGATATATTGCCTAGGACGTGTGATCAATTAACTAAGCTTAAAACCACAAACTGAGAGCCCTGTAGGGGCGAATGCTTGTCAGCCCAGGGCTTTAGCCCTGGGTTTAAGGTGAAAAACAAACCAGAGCCCTACAGGGGCGATTCATTAAACCTGATATATTGCCTATAGTTGATTTTAAGATAAATTTGACATATTTTAATGAATCGCCCCTGTAGGGCTCTAAATCTTTTTTCCATGCCAAACCCAGGGCTAAAGCCCTGGGCTGACAAGCATTCGCCCCTACAGGGCTCTCGTTTTGTGGTTTGTTTTTAAATAATTGTTTATCAACCCTAACGGATCCATTAAAACAGGTTTTAAATTTAATTGATGACACGCCCTAAGTCATTCAACAAACCACACATAAGGAGGCCTGAAGGGCCGGCAGATACGTAGCCCAGGGCGTAAGCCCTGGGTTAGGGTGAAAAAAGATTTAGAGCCCTACAGGGGCGGCACTCACATTTTCTGAAATTTTCTTGTGTGCCGCCCTTACAGGGCTCAGGTTTATTTTTCAACTAAAACCCCGGGCTGGCACCCTGGGCTACGATATGCCGGCATTTTAGGCCTCCTTATGTGTGGTTTTATCAACAACTTAGGTCATTTTCATCCCCTTCCTTAGATATCTTATCAGCACCCGCCTCTCATTTACTTCCTAAACTTTTTTTAAAAAAATTTAAATTTTTTTTAAAAAACCCCTTGACAATCGATAATTTTTTGGTATAATTATAGGGACAGGGACAAAAAGAGCCTGTTTTTACGGTAGGGTTATGTCAGGTTTTGAGCTGATCTTCGGCAGATTTTGTAATGATTTTTGACGCATGCACCAGCGGTGCCTGCGAAAAAATCAGCTCAAAAGGCGCCAAAATCAGCCAAAAGATGGCATGACAAAACTGTGAAAACAGGCTCTAGGCTGGCCAGCAACAAAAAAACCTTTCCGGAAAACCCATCCCCCCATTATCATGAAACACAAACAATACCAAACCCTAAGTGCCCTCGATCTTGTATTGCGCGACTGCTTACTCGAAGGATTAGACCTCCTCCATCGAAAACCAGCCTTCGCAATGCGAAGGCTGTCCGGCGTAGCTCGTAGAGCGAAGCCTGGACCCGTTTGTACCGTGGCCCTCACGACAACCCTTTTGCACCGACGTAAGCTGCGAATCTAGCCCGAGAACCCAGATCGTGAATACGTGTTCTCGGGCGTCCTGACCCCCTATCTTCAAGGATAGGTTAGACTAAATAAAACCTTAGAACCTGTTTTAATGGGAGGGTTATGTGAGGTTTTGAGCTGATTTTAGGCAGATTTTGAGATGATTTTTGACGCATGCACCAGCGGTGCCTGCGAAAAAATCAGCGCAAAAGGTGACAAAATCAGCCAAAAGATCGCATGACAAAACCGTTAAAACAGGTTCGTAAGCTCCGTAAGGGCGATTCTCGACTTGATATCAAATACCCAATAAAAACAACAAAAACCTAAGCCTACAAGCATAAATCACTTCGAGTTTCGCCCTTACACGCTTAAAACTTAAAAAAATCTATTGAGAATACTTCACGCTTAAAGCCCTGGATATCAAAATCCAGGGCTTTTTCATGAAAATTTCCCTCAAAATTCCTAAAATTTATCATGAAATCTTAAAAATATATACAATATATCCATAACCCAACCCCCTCTTTATTGACAACAGCCGATCGCGAAGCGATCTGTGGGGCGCCTTGTATACCCACTCCCGATGGGCGATTTTCCTAAAATGCGCTAGCATTTTAGAAAATCGCCCATCGGAAAGGGGATCCAAGGGGAGCAAGCTCCCCTTGGCCCTTTACTTAAAAAATTTCTTTGACTTGAGCGCGATCTTCTGAGCTTCTAGAAGCCTATGCAAAACGGGAGCAGAAAGCTGTTGATTATAGGCAACTGGAAAATGCACACCACGGGCGCACAGGCGACCGGCCTGGCCAAGGAGATCGCCCTGGGTGTTGGGCCTAGGGTGGATATACAGGTGGTGTTGTGTCCGCCGTTTACTGTTTTGGAGGGCGTTAGCCAGGTGCTCAGCGGCAGTACCGTTCAGCTGGGGGCTCAAAACCTCTATCCTGGACCCATGGGTGCCGTAACTGGGGAGGTCTGCGCGGAGATGCTCAAGGCTGTTTACTGCGCTTATGTGCTTGTGGGGCACAGTGAACGGCGTGTTTTGCTTCGTGAGCCTGATGAGTTGATAAATCAAAAAATACACACAGCCCTTGAAAACCGCATCAAGCCTGTGCTGTGCATTGGGGAACCCCTGGAAGTGCGTGATTCCGGAAATACCTGGCCTTTTTTACAGACCCAACTCGAGCGTGCCCTCGATAAGGTCCCTCAAGACCTCATCGAAAACGTTGTCATTGCTTATGAGCCGCTTTGGGCCATTGGCAGCGGGCAGCCCTCTAGTCCCGATGGGGCTCAAGCGGTGCATGCCCAAATAAGACAATTTATCGACACATTCAGCTCGAGTGCTGCCAAGTTACGCATCCTTTATGGGGGCTCCGTTAAGCCTGAAAATGCTCAGCAGCTCCTAGCTCAGCCAGACATCGATGGGCTGCTGGTCGGCGGAGCTTCGCTGAAGGCAAAATCTTTCCTAGATATTATAGGATAAAAAAACGCCTTTTTATGGAAGTTTATTTGGGCTTATTAAAGCGAGTACTGGAAACCGGCGAGTACCGGGATGACCGCACGGGGGTCGGGGCGTATTCCCTGTTTGGCGAGCAATTGCGTTTTGATTTACGAAAAGGATTCCCATTGCTCACAACCAAGCGTGTATACCTCAAGGGCATTGTGCACGAGTTGCTTTGGTTCCTGAAGGGCAGCACGAATATCGGCTACCTTAGGGACAACGCTGTCCATATCTGGGATGCCTGGGCGGATGAAAACGGAGACTTAGGTCCCGTTTACGGCGCTCAATGGGTATCTTGGAAAAACGAAAACGGAGAGGAAATCAACCAGATAGAAAAGCTCATCGAGGGGCTTAAGCGAGACCCTTATAGCCGCAGGCACGTGGTCAGTGCGTGGAATGTCGGCCAATTGGACCGTATGGCCTTGCCACCTTGTCACATGTTCTTTCAGTTTTTTGTTTCTGCTGACGGCGGCCTAAGCTGCCAGCTCTATCAGCGTAGCGCTGATATCTTTTTGGGCGTTCCCTTTAACATTGCCTCCTATAGCATTTTGACCAGCATGATTGCCCAAGTATGCGGGTATTACCCTAAGGAATTTGTACATACTTTTGGCGATGTACACATCTACACCAATCATCAGGATGCCGTACGGAATCAACTCGAGCGCGACCCCCGAAAACTCCCTATCCTAGCGCTCAATCCCAGCATTAAAACCCTATGGGACTTCCGTTTCGAAGACATTCAGGTCCATGACTACGACCCCCATCCTGCCATCAAAGCCCCCATTGCCGTGTAGAAACGGAAGGGCTAAGGGGCGCTTGCGCCCCTTAGGATCCCCTACAGGTAGGCAATTTTAAAAATGCAGAGCATTTTATAAAATTGCCTACCTGGCTAGGTGGATACTAAGCCCCCCACAGATCGCGAAGCGATCCGGGAGTACTTTATGAACTGCTTCGAGCCGGTTTGAGGGGTGCATTGGGGGTTCAGGCAAGGAAGGGAAGTGCGTAGCGCACTACGGTGCGTGAGTCACTTCCATGACGCAGCATCA
>JANYDI010000147.1 GCA_025363695.1 Opitutia bacterium | reverse complement strand
GACCGTTCTACCGTTCGTACTTACACTTTGCAATTTGAGTGGGAGTGTGCCCCAAGATCCTGACGGTCCTTCGACCTATCCTAAGGACGGCATCACTCCTACTCTTTCACTCTTGCCCACCATTTTGGTTTTTTCAAGATTGGATTTTTCGTTTTTCAACATACAATCCTAAGGGGCGCGAGCTCCCCTTAGTTCCTTAACTTTCCTAAATCCTCCTACTCCCATCATTTTTTTCTTGAAAAGCTCCCAATAATCTGCTTCATAGTGACACTTCTGCAAAAATATGACAGTACTGATCGAAAAGAGTAAGACCATCGAGGAGCATCGCGCTCATGAAAAGGACACGGGTTCGCCTGAGGTGCAAATTGCGCTTCTTTCTGAGCGAATCAAATACCTTACGGACCATTTTAAGACACATCGCAAAGACCACAGTTCGCGCAGAGGCATGATTGCTAAGGTGAATCTGAGGCGTAAGCTGCTTAATTACCTAAAGCGCATAGACGTTGAGCGCTATAAGACCATCGTCGAAAAGCTAAAGTTGCGTCGATAAAAGGGGCTCCATGCCTTCTTTCGCTTCCCACACTCAAGCTTCGGCGTGTTCATGGGGGGTGCCTCACCCTTTCCGATAGCGATTTTGCTGAAATACGCAGTATTTCACAAAATCGCTATCGGCAGGGGATCCTAAGGGGCGCAAGCGCCCCTTAGCCCTATTTTTTACCAACACCTTTTTTATGCAGCAAAAACATTCTATTTCCGTCCCGGGTCTTGACATGACCTTCTCCTGCGGCACGCTAGCGAAACAGGCCAATGGTGCTGTGATGGTGAGCGTTGGAGAAACTTCGATCTTTGTAAGCGCTGTTGTTGCTTCGCAAGTACGTGCTGACCAAGATTTTTTCCCGCTTTCGGTTGATTACCGGGAGCGTTTTGCCGCTGCAGGACGCTTTCCTGGCGGCTACCACAAGCGTGAAGGCCGCCCAAGCGAAAAAGAAGTGCTGACTTCACGCTTATGCGACCGTCCCCTTCGGCCTCTTTTTGACAAAGGCTTCATGAACGAAGTGCAAATCATCGGGTTACTGATGAGTGCTGATTTCGCCAATGAGCCCGACATCCTCATGGTTAACGGTGCCTCTGCGGCCCTGATGATCTCTGATATTCCGTGGAATGGCCCGGTAGCCTGCGTGCGTGTAGGGCAAATTAATGGTGAATTTGTAGTGAATCCCACCAACGATCAGCTTTTTGATTCCTCGTTAGATCTTATTTACGTCGGTAACGAAAAGGAAATGATGATGATTGAGGGCAGTGCTGATCAGTTGCCCGAAAAGCGTTTTTTTGAAGCCCTTGAGTTTGCCCATCAAGCCATACAGCCCATCATTCAAGCCCAAAAGCAGTTGGCTGCCTTGTGCGCCAAGCCCAAGCGTAGTTTTGTATTATATCCTCTGGATACGGACGTCCTCAAGCGCTGCGAAACGCTTTCTGCAGGTCAGCTAGAGACTATTTTATCGATACAAGACAAGCAAGAGCGTATTCTAGCTTTAGAGACGCTTAAGGCTTCGCTTGTGGAGGACATCATTGCTGATGATGAAAAGATCTCAGCTGCTCAGATACAAAAAGCTTTCGATGCGCTGCAGGAAACCCGTTATCGCTCCAGTATTTTAAATAAACAGTTACGCGCCGATGGCCGTACGCCCGAGGCGCTGCGCCCCATCAGTACACAGACGTCTTCCCTGCCCCGCGTCCACGGTTCCGCCCTGTTCCAGCGCGGAGAAACCCAAGCCTTGGCCACTACCACCCTGGGTACAGGTCGCGACCAACAGGACCTCGATGGCCTGACAGGCGGTGCTAAATCAAAATCCTTTTTGCTGCATTACAACTTCCCAGCCTTTTCGGTGGGTGAATGCGGCCGCTTTGGAAGCACCAGTCGTCGTGAAATCGGCCATGGCAACCTGGCCGAGCGCTCTCTTTTGCCCGTAATTCCTACCGAGGATGTATTTCCCTATGCGTTACGGGTAACGTCGGATATTTTTGAGTCTAATGGCTCCTCCTCGATGGCCAGCGTTTGCGCAGGCTGCCTGTCCCTCTTGGATGCCGGGGTCCCCCTGATCGCGCCCGTGGCTGGTATTTCCGTGGGCCTGATCAGTGTTCGCGATGCTCAGGAAAAGATTACCCAACAAGTCCTGCTCACCGATATTACAGGTGATGAGGACCATTTTGGCGATATGGACTTTAAAGTGGCAGGAACGGCTAAAGGCATTACCGGCTTTCAGGTTGATTTAAAAATCAGTGGACTTCCGCTAACTTTGGTCAAAGAAGCCATTGAACGTGCTACCCAGGCCCGCCACACGATCCTAGGTATTATGGCCAAGGACCTTGTCACCCATCGTCCACAGCTCAGTACCCATGCGCCGCGCATACACCCGATGAAAATCGATTCTGAAAAGATCGGCCTGCTCATTGGTCCTGGCGGTAAAACCATACGTAAGATCACCGAAGTCAGCGGTGCTGAGGTTGAAATTAACGAGGACAATAGCGGAAATATTATGATCTATGCAAAAAGCAATGAGTCGATGCAACGTGCTATTCGTGAGATTCAATCCCTTTTTGCTGAAATTGAAATAGGAAAAATCTATCGTGGTATCGTTCGCAGTACGCGTGAATTCGGGGCCTTTGTGGAATGCATGCCGGGCAAAGAAGGGCTTGTCCACATTTCTGAATTGGCTGATTTCCGAGTCAACAAAACCGAAGACGTCTGCAAGGTAGGCGATGAAATGATCGTTAAATGCATTGACATTGACGAGCGCGGCCGCGTGCGCCTCAGCCGCAAGGCAGCCATGGCCGCCTGCGACGCATCTGCTGAAGAATGCGAAAGCTGCACCGTATAGAAAGGAGGGGGCACTCGTGCCCC
>JANYDI010000136.1 GCA_025363695.1 Opitutia bacterium | reverse complement strand
GCCAAAACCAGGTAAGTCACGCCACAAAGCGTATGCGCACAGGTTGTAAATACCTCCACAGCCTGCTGCTTATCAGCCACCAAGGGCCAGGACAGCTGCGTACCTTCGCTGCGGCCTATCCAAAGACGCTGCTGGCGCTTGGTGGAGTCCGGCCAATCCAGGCCGTCTAGGCCTTCGATCAATTTATCGGCATAAGCGGTGATACGCAGCACCCACTGGCACAGATTACGACGTTCTACCGGGTGATTCCCGCGTTCGGAGCGGCCGTCTACGATTTCCTCATTGGCTAAAACCGTTCCCAGCTCAGGGCACCACCAAACCGGCCGTTCGTCCACATAAGCCAGCCCAGCGGCAAAAAGTTGCAGAAAAATCCACTGCGTCCAGCGGTAATAGCCCGGGTCCGTCGTGTCGATCTCACGCTCCCAATCGATCGAAAAACCCAAGGCCTTGATCTGTTTGCGGATATTATCGATATTCTGCTGCGTTGTGATGCTCGGATGGACACCTGTCTTGACAGCATACTGCTCCGCCGGCAACCCAAAGGCATCCCAGCCCATCGGATGCAAAACGTTATAGCCCTTGGCCCGCTTGTAACGAGCCAGGATATCCGATGCCGTGTAGCCCTCCGGGTGTCCAATATGCAGGCCCGCTCCAGACGGGTACGGGAACATGTCCAGCACGTAATATTTCGGCCGACTATCCCCCGTGTGGGCACAAAAGGTACGCTCCTGCTCCCAGAAGGCCTGCCAACGTGCCTCGATGGCTCTAAAGTCGTAATCGTGTTGTTTGAATGTCACGGTTTTTGTTTTAAAAGGCCAAGGGGAGCGAGCTCCCCTTGGATCCCCTAACAGGTAGCGATTTTATAAAATGCTAGCGCATTTTAGTAAAATCGCTACCTGGTGAGGGCGATACAAGGCACCCCACAGATCCCAAAGGGATCAGGGTGTATCTTATGAACTGCTTCGAGCTGGTTTTAGGGCGGGCATTGGGGGTTCGGACAAGGAAGGGAAGTGCGTAGCGCACTACGGTGCGTGAGTCACTTCCATGACGCCGTCCCAACCCCCAATGCCCCCCTAAAACCATCCTAAGGGGAGCAAGTGCCCCCTAGCCCTTTACACTCAAACTCCTGGTGGAGACGATCGGGATCGAACCGACGACCTCCACAATGCCATTGTGGCGCTCTTCCAACTGAGCTACGTCCCCAAAAAATTTACCCCTGAATAAGGGGTCCTTGGCACTATGCTGATGGGTTCCATAAAGTCAAGTATGTTTTAAAGCTTTTCTTGCCATTTTTTTAAAAAATGCCTACAATAGGTACTCGTTATGTCCGGACCCACGATTAACCGCCCTCTAAACGCTGCTCAGGATATCCGCACCCTGACTGAAAACAGCAAAAACCCTGTTCAGGAGGGAGAGCGGGCTGGGAAAGCGGTCGTCCTAAACCCTCAAATGGTCAAGGATGTGTGGGATAGTGCCAAAGCAGCGCTTGAAGACTCCAAGGAGGAATTCAGTGTCCATAAGCAAGAGCATGAAGCCGATCATACGAGCGCTAAAGAACGCAAGGTGGGCAAAAATAAACTCCCTCGCATCCCCATAACCGCTAATGTTCAATACGCGGAGATGCTTACGCACTTGGATGATCCTTCAAAACTTGAGGAGTTGATCGATCACCTCAGGTCCATGCCCAATCCTTCCGCTGATGATGTTCTGAGGGAAGTCCGCAATGCTCTCCAAGGAGAAGAGGACCATCAACACCAATTTTTAGCCTTTGCCCAAGAACAATTTACAAGCGAAGGCCGTAGTGGCCTAGTCGAGACCCTAGAAAAGGCCATAGAAAAACTAGAAAGCGAAGACGGCAGTGCTATTTATAAAAAGAAGCAAATGGCCCTACTTGCCTACGAAGCCCAAAACGCATGGGCAGACATCGAGACCCAAGACCCCGAAGAAGCTAAAAAACTCCGAAGCGCCTTCTATAAGCAACTCAAAAATGAATACGCCGAGCTCGTAGACAACGCCACGGGTCCTGTTGATTTGCTCATGAAAATTATCAACCAGAACAGCCCCCAGGATGCCGGCCGCAAACTGTTCCTCGTCAGCCAAGCCGTCCAAACGGAAGTCAGCGGCATAGGCCCTTTCCCCGACCGTACCGAGCTGGAGAGCAAGCTCAAGGCGCTGGGCGACCTGCGCATTCTCTTCCAAAGCGCCGAAAAACTCCAGGAGCTACTGGATAACACGCGAAAGCAAGCAGACCTGCAAAACGTGGTGTTAGGGGGTTAATTTGGGTTGATGCTTCGGAATGGAAGTGACTCACGCACCGTAGTGCGCTACGCACTTCCCTTCCTTGCCTGAACCTCAAATTAACCCCCTAACCCCGGCTTGAAGCATGTCTCACAATCGTATAGGGAGCAGATCCCCCAAACTGCTTCGAGCCGGGTTTTAGCGCGGCATTGGGGGTTCGGACAAAGAAGTGAAGTGCGTAGCGCACTACGGTGCGTGAGTCACTTCAATGATGCCGTCCCAACCCCCAATGCCGCGCTAAAAGCCCCTATCCAAAATCGCGACGCTCTCGACATGGCGCGTTTGGGGGAACAGGTCGAAGGGGCGGATACGGGTAAGGGTGTAGCCGTGGGCCAGACAGGGCGCCATGTCGCGAGCCTGAGTGGCGGGGTCGCAGGAGACATAGATGAGGCGCTTGGGGGCAAAGGCGAGGAGCTGCTCCAGGAAGCTGGCGTCACAGCCTTTGCGCGGGGGGTCGATAATCAAGGTGCATTGAGCGCCTTGGCTGGCGACGTGTTCAAAAATACGCTCAGCTTGGCCGACAATAAACTGGCAATGCTCTTGTTTATTGCGCTGGGCATTGCGTTGAGCGCAGGCTACTGCCGGTTCGGACAGCTCAATGCCCACACACAAGGACACATGCGGTGCGGCTGAGATGGCAAAAAGCCCAGAGCCACAATAGGCATCGATGAGGGTTTGCGTGTTGACTTCCTTAACCGCTTGGACCACAAAATCTACCAAATGCGGTAATATATAGAGATTGTTTTGGAAAAAATCACCGGCCTGATGCTCAAAAACAAAGTCCCCTACTTGCTGGCGGACATAGTCCTTTGGGTTGCTAACAACGCCCCCGGCCTCACGCAACAGCAGGGTGCCGCCGCGCTTGGGTGGATTTTTTATCAAGGCCTGGCGGGCAGCAGGCAATACGGCATTGATGGCAGGATGGGCAATGGGACACTGCGGCACATCGACAATGGCTCGGCTGGAGCCCAGGCGTAAAAAGCCAATCTTGGGCTCTTCACCCTTTAAACGCTGATAATGCGGCGTTAACTTAGAGCGGTACCCATAAGTTTTGGGGGACCCCTGCGTCGGCTCAACCACCGGCAATACGTGGCCCTGAGCCTTCAAGGGCCGCAAGCAATCTTCCACATGCTCGCGCTTCCAGGTCAATTGCGCCTCATAGGACATCATTTGGTATTGACAGCCCCCGCACTCCCCAAATAAGGAACACTGCGGCGCCACACGCTGATCCGAGGGCCTCAGCACCTCCAAAAGATCCGCCTGCGCGTAGTTGCTCAGGCACTTATAAATGCGTACCCGCACGCGCTCCCCCGCAAGCACCCCAGGCACCATGACCACGAAGCCCTCATGACGCCCGACTCCGAGCCCCAAATTCGTCAAGCGCTCAATCTCAAGTTCTATTTCCTGGTGGTACGTCAGTGGGCTTTCCATAATGAGCCCCAGGATGTCGATTTTTTCAGGTATGTAAAGAGAAAGTTTTGGTAAAGGGCTAAGGGGCGCTTGCGGACGCTTGCGTTGAAAGTAAAAGGACCAAGGGGAGCTCGCTCCCCTTGGATCCCCTAACCGATAGCAATTTTGTGAAATACTGCGTATTTCAGCAAAATCGCTATCGGAAAGGGTGATACAAGGCACCCTCCGGATTCCTTCGGAATCGGGGAGTATTTTCCAAGGCAGTTCAAAAAATACTCCCGGATCGCTTCGCGATCTGTGGGGGGCTTAGTATATCCTTATCGATAGCGATTTATTTAAAATACGCAGTATTTTAATAAATCGCTATCGGAAGGGGATCCTAAGGGGCACTAGTGCCCCTTAGCCTACTCACTTGCTGTCCCAAACTTTCCATGAGTGCTATCATAAACTCCCACAAATGCTCTTGTTTCAGGACCTTATTTATCTGCTCTGAGGGCAAAAAGCGGCGCATTTCCTGGATGAATTCTGCGGCCATTTCAGGGTGTTCCTTGAGTAATTGCAGGCGTTCGTTATAGGCGCCTAAGAAAATAGCTATCGTTTTGCTTCGGTCCTTAAGTTTTGGGGGAAGGGTCTCCAATTTGGGCCTGAAGCCTTGGCCGTGCAGCCACAGAATATCCCACAAATCCCGATACTTTATGCGATTGGGCCTAAACGCAAAAGCGACAAGCTTATCTGTATAGATTTCCTCACGGCTTTGGGCTTGTATAATAAGTCCTGATGTACCCATATCAACGCCATAGGGGTTCATGAGCATCATGGGACGTTTTTCGTATGAGGGAATGGCACACACATCAATGTGGATGCACTGAGCTGGTAGGTGCTTTGATTGCGGCCTCGTTTCTATTTTCACCTTCCACGTGTCTACGTTCTTCTTGTCCTCGATGGGCTCGTTTACGCTGACATGAAGCCCGTATTTTTCCTGTAAGCCCTGGGCCAAGGTGTTTCCCATGGCCGCAAGGGTTGTTCTTGAAAAATCGCTGCCTCCCGTAAAGTCCAGGTCTTCACTGAGTCGGACGCCTCCATAGCAAGTCCGCAAACACGTGCCTCCGATAAAGGTAAGGGTTTCCATCAAGGCATTTTCCTGCAGGATGCGTAGGAGGTCATGATGCAATAATTCCTTTTCAACCACAATTCTCAAAGAGGATAAATCGGGCTGCTTGATCAAAGCCTCCGACACTAATTTATCAAATAAATTCATGAGCGCGCTCCCAATCGATTAAATCAGCATTTCTGTGTGTTTTTTTCATGTCCTTGAGGGCTAGCTGAACGCTTGCGCGCCACAGCCTGCAGGGGGCATCGTAAGTGAGTTGATCCCTAAGATCCGTAGGTTTTTGCTGGGTATGGATGAATTCAATGCTCCCAAAACGACCGCAATCAATCGTATTACTCCGGCCTGAGGACATGATCGAAATGACGTTTATGGGGATTTGGGAAATGACCCCAGCGTCGCTCAGAACCGTCTCAAGGCTTATGTAGTTGAACCGATGGCCCCTTAAATGAGCGGCAGCATGATAGAGCAAGCGTCCCTCGGAGTAGTCTTTTTTTTTGTAACGGTACAGGTTGCGACAAATTCTTTCCAAACAATCGCCCTTCGTAGCCCTGCTCAAAAGCGCCCTAAACGCAGCATCCGAAAGGTCCAAAAATAAGATCCTGAGGTCTCGCGATGAAAAGACATCATGTTCGCTGCTGGCGTTGTTCTCCAGCCAATTGCTTAAGGTTTTTATTGCTTGCATGGTCTCGTTACTCTACACAAAGTGACGCTTAGTGTAACTTACTGTAGAGTAAGAGCAAGAAAAAAAGGGCTAAGGGGCGCTTGCGCCCCTTAGGATCCCCTACCGATAGCGATTTACTAAAATGCTAACGCATTTTAGATAAATCGCTATCGGGGTGGGGTGATACTAAGCCCCCCACAGATCGCGAAGCGATCCGGGTGTACTTTATGAACTGCCTTGGAAGGGTGGTTTTAGCGGAGGTATTTTGGGTTCAGGCAAGGAGCTAAGCCCGATGTGTGCTTTTGCACTCGAGGGCTGCAGCGACGCAGCATCAACCCAAAAGACCCCGCTAAAACCGCCTCAACAACTTCGAAAACCGTATGCGATGCGTATCGGCGCCGACCGTTACGGCAATGCCATCGATAAGCCTCAGCACGTAGCCCTTTCCCTCGAGGTCAGCGTATTCCTCCCACGTTTGCGTATCGCGGTTATAACGCGCAACTTGAAACACGTAGATAGGCTCGTCCATCAAATTCGTGAGGTAGTGAGCATCATGCAAAACGATACCATTGTTGACGCTGTTGAGCCCAAGACAGCAGCTAAACTGCGTCATCTCACTCATATAGAGCGCATGCTTATTTTTTGGATCTTGCTGTAAGTCGTCCAGTCGATGTAACATAAAACTCACGGCCTCGTGGATAAAGCCTCTCGTGCGGTGATAATGATAATTAAGGGGTTTACCGATAAATAGATAGGCCATGACAAGACCCATCACACACAGCGCTTGGAATACTTCCTTACGGACACGCCAAGCATGCAAAACACCCACAAAGGCCATCAGTCCCACCACGGAAAACAACAAACTAAAGCGACAGGTTGCAGCATCGGTCATCGCACCCCACACATAGAGTAAAAAAAGGAAAAACGTAGCCAAGCTCCCTAGGCCCATAAGGAAGCTGGCCTGAAATTTTGCTGGCCAATGCAAAAAATGACGCCGCTGCTTAAAAGCATATATTCCAGCAGCCACCAGACCCACAAGCCCAAAGCAGCTCAGGATAACATTGCTAGGGTCATTACTAAACGGATTGAAGTAAAAGCCGATATTGGCTTTCAGATTGGGCCAAACATAGCTCAAGGAAAAGGGGCCGTCGACCGCCTCAAAAAGTCCTTTTTTGAGGGCATCTTCAACCTGAAAGGTTCCTGGTTCTTTTTGAAACACACGCTGCTGCCAAACATAAGGAACAAAGCACAGCGGCATAACGATGAGCATCCACGAGAGGATTACCCGCTTGGCCTTCCACCAACCCAAAAGAATAACCAAGCCACACACGGGCACAAACAGCACCATTTCATAACGCGTTTGGGCAATGAGCACGCCCGCCAAGCACAGCACAGACAAGCTGGCCTTGTTGAGCTCCTTAAGGTATCTTTGCGCCGACAACAGCAAGAGCATAAACACCACAAGCGTCACTACCTCCAGCCCAGAACCACTCACCACCCAAGGCAATAGCGGCAAACCACACATCAAGAAAACACCCGCAAGCCCCCCCCAAGGCCCAGCCACACCCCTTAAAAAGAGATACAAAAATAAAAAAAAGAAGGGGCACAAAATCGCATTGACCAAGCTGCCATTGTTGAAATGAAAACCCCTGACATCATGCGCCACACTCACCAAGAACGGAAACAAAACCGGGCGTTTATCTACAAAGTTTGCCTGATCTTTGGGAGCCATGAGCTCCATGGAAACATACATGTCCCCCACCTCATGTCCACGATAGGGCAAAAACGTACGCCCATAGGTGCTCATCGTGTACGAAGTCGCTACCAACATCGGCTCATCCATCACAACATGCATCCCCCACTCTTCCGCCAAAGTACAAAAAACCGAAGCCACCAAAAGCGCCCCAGCCACCCAAAGCGTCTCCCAACGCTTCCCCTCCCAGCGCGCCAAAATCAACCGACACTGCCACAACCCACATACCCCAAAACCCACAACAATCGCGCTCACCCAGTAGTACGCCAAGTAATCAAACACGATCAACGCCCCATCACCCTTAAAGGCAAAGAACCCGTAATAAATAGCCAAGCATATGGAAAGAATGAGATAACGCATAGTAGATGAATGGGAGTTTTAAGGGCTAAGGGGCGCTTGCGCCCCTTAGGATCCCCTACAGGTAGCGATTTTTAAAAATGCGATGCATTTTATAAAAATCGCTATCGGGGTAGGCGGATACAAGGCACCCCACAGATCCCTTCGGGATCGAATCTAAGAAATCTAATTATTTAAAAACAAACCACACATAAGGAGGCCTGAAGGGCCGGCAGATCGTAGCCCAGGGCGTAAGCCCTGGGTTTACGGGTGAATTTTTTTTGAGCCCTACAGGGGCGACACTCACACTTTCTGGAATTTTCTTGAGTGCCGCCCTTACAGGGCTCTGGTCTGTTTTCATGCCGGACCCAGGGCTTACGCCCTGG
>JANYDI010000043.1 GCA_025363695.1 Opitutia bacterium | reverse complement strand
TGCGCTTGCGCATTTTGTAAAATTGCCCATCGGAAAGGGGATCCTAAGGGGCGCTGGCGCCCCTTAGCCTAATCCAACGCTCCCCTCCCGACTGCACCAGCTGGACCAAAACCAGCAATACGGCGCTGACGGCCAGAAGGGTCGTGAGGTCGTAGCGTTGGTAGCCGTAGCGGATGGCCAAATCGCCTAGGCCACCGCCGCCCACGGCTCCGGCCATAGCGGAAAAGCCGATGAGGTTTACGATAATCAGTAAAACACCGGAGCTCAACGTACTGAGGGTTTCGGGGAGTACTACACGGGTAACGATTTGCTTGCGAGTGGCGCCCATGGACAAGGCTGCTTCGATGAGGCCTTTGGGGAGGGATTGAAAGGCATTGAAACCCACACGGGCAATGAGCAGCATGGCGGCCAGGCTCAGTGGCACCGTGGCGGCTAGGGTGCCCACGCTTGTGCCGACCATCCAGCGTGTTATGGGCAAAAGACCGACCATCAGGATGATATACGGCAAGGAACGCAAGGCATTGATGATCGCATTTAAGGGACGATACACCCAAGGGCTCTCGTTGAGCCCTCCAGGGGCTGTAATAAAGAGCACTATGGCTAGGGGAACGCCGAACAAAAGGCCCAGCGCAGTCGATAGGCCCACCATCAGGAGGGTCTGTAAGGTGGCTTCAAGGAGGAGGGTGAGCGTCATGGCAGGTATCCGAGTTCTTGTATGAGGATGGGGTGTTTTAGGAGTTCGTTAAAAAGCGCTAAGCGCTCCGGATGTTGATGCGGCAAGCTAATCACCAGGGATCCCAGCGTCGCCTTGCCCACGTGCTCCAAGGTGCCTCCGGCAATGCTTACCGGCACATTAAAGTGCTTCAAGAGCTCAAAAAGCACGGGTTTTTCGGCTTCCTCAGGGGAAAAAATTAAACGGACTACCTGTATGCAGGCATCTCCGACAGGAAAGGGTTCCAGGCGTTCAGCAATGACTTCCGGGATTGCAAAAACGCTGCTCACCAAGGCTTTGGTTACAGGATGCTGGGGCTTGAGGAAAATATCCTGCGTAGAGCCTTGCTCGATGACGCGCCCTTCGTCGACCACAATAAGCTGCTCGCACAGCGCTCGGACGGTCTCCATCGCATGGGAAACCAGCACTACGCCCATGTCTCGGTCGCAATGTAGGCCTCTAAGCAAGGCAATAATTTCCTGACTACTCTGGGCATCTAGCGCTGAAGTCGGCTCGTCACACAAAAGCAACTCCACATCCAGGGCAAGCGCCCGAGCAATGGCCACGCGTTGCTTTTGCCCACCGCTGAGCTGGCCTGGAAAGGCGTCTATTTTGTCCTCAAGCCCGACGCGTTCCAAGCAGGTCAAGGCCCGTGTGCGGGCGCTGGCTCGCGTATGCCCATGCAATTCTAGCGGCAAACTCACATTTTTAAGGATATTGAGGGTGCTGAGCAGCTGGAAATCTTGAAAAATCATGCCCACCCGACGCCTTAAACCTCGCAATTGCCTATAGCTCATGTGCGCCAAGTCCCGCTCTTGCCACAGCACACGGCCATAGTCCGGATGCTCCAGCCCATTCATCATCCGCAATAGGGTCGACTTCCCCGAACCACTACGCCCCACGATGCCCAAAAGCCCCCGAGGCGGCACCTGCACGCTCACCCCCCTGAGCGCCTCATGCCGCCGCCCCCCCGGCTCCGTGTAGGTCTTCTTCACCCCCTCAAGCTCTAAATAATGCCCCCTCATGCAAAAGAGTGTATAGGGATGCTTATGAATGAATCAAGCTTAAAGGGCTAAGGGGCGCTGGCGCCCCTTAGGATCCCCTTCCGATGGGCAATTTTTAAAATACTACGTATTTATAAAAATTGCCCATCGGGAAGTCTATACAATTAAATTTAAAACCTGTTTTAATGGATCCGTTAGGGTTGATAAATAATTATTTAAAAACAAACCACATAATGAGAGCCCTGAAGGGGCGAATGCTTGTCAGCCCAGGGCTTTAGCCCTGGGTTTTCGGGAAAAAACAAACCAGAGCCCTACAGGGGCGATTCATTAAAATATATCAAATTTATCTAAAAATTAACTATGGGAAATATATCAGGTTTAATGAATCGCCCCTGTAGGGCTCTAAATCTTTTTTCCATGCCAAAACCCAGGGCTAAAGCCCTGGGCTGACAAGCATTCGCCCCTACAGGGCTCTCATTTTGTGGTTTTAAGCTTAGTTAATTGTTCACACGCCCTAATCCGGGGAGGCCTTAGTATAGGCTTCCCGATGGGCAATTTTACTAAAATGCGCCAGCATTGTATAAAATTGCCCATCGGAAAGGGGATCCAAGGGGACAACGTCCCCTTGGCCCTACTCCTTCACACGCCTAGCCCGAAGTAGTGCAGTAGAAACAGAGCCTTCCAGATGCGGTAGCGGCCTTCCTGGGTAAGGCGCCCGCGTTCTTTTGGGGCGGACTGGGAGCGCAGGAGGCCTCCTTGGGCGTTGAAGGCTTCGAGGATAAGCTGGGCCTGATTGAGGTCTTCACAGGGGGGGCTGGTAAAGGGAACTGCGGCGCCTGGGAGGAGCCCTGTATGCCGTTTTAGGAGTCGATTGAGGGAGCGTAGGCAGGGCTTGCGTAGATACACATAATTTTTTGGAAACACGCCTGCATTGGGCAAATAAAGGTTATCCAGCACATAACGCACGCCATCGGCATCGATTGCCTGAATGGCACAGTACCACTGGTGGCGGCGGCGGCCTTGGGGCACCAGGAGGAGTTGCACGCGGATATTGTCTTTTTCGTACACGCGAGACCAAGCCCGGTAGCTTCCTGCGATGGGCAAGAGCAGCCAATCTATGGGTCGATAGCCACCTTTTTCCAGTTGGGCTTGAGCGCGGCTAAAGCCTGTGTGAATCGGCATACCATCGGGAGTCTGCAGTACTTGAAACCTCGGAAACAAAGGCACCTTACTGCGGCTCAGATAAGCAATCATCACCCAAAGCAGCAGGCTTTCGACAAAAAACCACAATAAAACGACGATGACGAAAACAACCCAAGCCGGCCGCCCACTCCACTGGGAGTAACGATCCCAATAAGCGGCACCACTGGCAAGCGCCAGCAAATTCACCCAACGGTTCATTACAGCCAACAAGGGCGACCCAAGCTTGCCTCCAAGAACAAAGAGTAAAAACGCCAAGGCCAAGACTGTGGTCAAAAAAATTTCCAGATACATAAGCAATCTACAAAACGGCATCGTAAGGACATTCCGACAGCAACAGAGCCTCCTGAGCTGTAACGCACAGGACGTCTTCAATGCGTACGGCCCCTAGGCCGGGATAGTAGAGACCCGGCTCAATCGTGACAACATTATTCTCAAGCATAGGCTGCTGATTACTCAGGGACACACTTGGGCTTTCATGCAGGGCCAGGCCCAGACCGTGCCCCAGGCTATGAATGAAGCCCTCAGGCGCTGCTTCTTTTTGGGTAAAATACTGATTTTCAATAAAGTAATCGTTCACGCTTTCCTGAAGCTTTTGCGGAATCGCACCCGCGCGAAGGGCTGCAATGGCCATTTTTTGAGCTGAATAAACCGTCTGGTAAAGGCGTTCTTGCTCCGAGCTTGGACTGCCCTTAATAACAGTACGGCTCATGTCTCCATAGTAACCGGAGCTTTCCATCCGAGGAAAAACATCTATAATGATAAATTTATGGGCATAAAGGGGGCCGCTCCCACGTTCATGCGGGTCACAAGCCGCATCCCCACAGGCAACAATGGTATTTTGGGCCACAGCGCCATGCTCCAGGCAAGCTTGAGCGATACGGCTGCGTACGAACTCCGACGTCACGGTACGCCCTGAAAGTTCCAAAGTGCCATCAACAGCAATGCGGGCCGCCCGCAAGCACTCCTTGGCGGCATGAATTCCCGCTGCCGCAGCGACATTGGCCTGCTTGATAGCAACCAAAGCTTCAGGCGTTTTGATAGCGCGCTCCTTAAATAGACCGCCCATGGCAATCGCAGGCGCAGGCATAACTTGGCTCACGGCAGCATAGAGCCCCGCTGGAAAGTCGTAGCCGACCTCAAAGGCCTCAATCGCATAGCGTTTTTTCAGCAGACGCACGATAGCCATCACCTCGGAACTCCCAAAAACCTCTTTGGCCTCCTGCCTCAGAGCCTCCAGGCTTAGGATGCCATCCAAGGCGCTTGATTTCCTGGCTCGGTTGATTTCGAGCATAGAAAGCACGCCTATGCGCCTGCCTTGGTAAGAAAAAGCTAAAAAGGGATCCGGAATTAAAACTCCAGAAAAATAAAGCATATCGGCACTTACATCCGACGCAGCATACAGAAGTTGTTCTTTCATAAGAAGTTAAGCAGGTTTCCTTGGGGTTAATCCTCTGTTAAAAACAGATGCTTGGGTAAATTTTTTTACTATATGAGTATTTTATCTTGACTTTTAAAAAAAATTATCTAAAGTCGTGAGCACAATCAAGTTTTGATTGTACTGTTTCTCCCTGCAATCAGGGAGTTTGGGGTAACAAAAGTAAGAAGCTGTTTTAGGGTATATTTTTTCATGGTGTACTCATAAGGCAGTTTCTAAAGTAGAAGCGAGTGTGGCGGACAGTTTAGGGGTAGGCTGTCCGCCTTTTTTGTATAATTTTATAAAGGGCCAAGGGGACGCTGTCCCCTTGGATCCCCTTTCCGATAGGCGAATTGTGAAAATGCTACGCATTTTCAGCAATTCGCCTATCGGGCAGTCGGATACAAGGCACCCTCCAGATCACTTCGCGATCGTGGGAGGCCTTAGTATACGCTTCTCGATGGCGATTTATTAAAATATGCAATATTTTAATAA